>CAXBEC010000051.1:0-10493 GCA_963974145.1 uncultured Alphaproteobacteria bacterium
CCAGCGCCTGATCGAGGAAATCATCCGCCTTGATCACAGCAGATTCCTCGCCCGGGCGAGGTCCAGCGCATCGTCGATATCGAGCCACTGGCCCGTGATGTACTGAATGCGGACATTTTGGCCGGCCGCGACCAACCGGTTCAGCAGAGTCGGCACATCGCCTTTTTCAAGACTGCCATCCGCTTCCATGGCTGCCAGTTCAGCAGCGACAGTTTTAGCACCCTCTTCACTGAGCTTCAGCAAACCGACCCATTCGCCGGTCGCGCTATCGCGGTCGACACCGTTTCCCGCCTCCAAGAGGTTGACGGGCGTATCATCCAGGTAATCCGTAGAGAACGGATGATCACCGACCACAAGATCACGCACCAGCCCGTCGGCGGATTGTTCACGATCTTGCCATAGTGCATCGGCGACGATCACGATATCGCCTTCCGCCCGCAGCAGCGCATCCAGCATATAGTCGCGGAACAGGATATCGCCGTAGGTCACCAGCGTCGCCTGGTTCAGCGCATCCCGCGCACAGTTCAGCGAATATAATTCACCCGTTTCCGCAAAGCGGTCATTGTCGACCGTGCTGATCGACACCAGGTCGATGGCTTCCTTCTTGTAGCCCCTCACGACGGTCACATCGCGGACCCCGGCACTGTTCAGCATCGCCATCTGGCGCCGCAATACAGGCTGGCCCCGCACGTCAATCATGCATTTCGGACGATCATCGGTCAGCGATCCCAGCGCCGCGCCACGCGAAGCCGCCAGGACAACCGCGCCATAACCCGCGCCTCGCTCCGGCAGGTACCGCGCCTCGGCGGCGGCGAGTTCGTCATTACCGGTAATCCGGAATACCTCACCCACACTCGGGATACGGTCTTCGATATCGGCCAGGGTTTCGGTGCGGAAAATCGTCTCGCTGACATCCTTCATCGCCTGCAGGGCGGCGCGCATATTATGGTTCGCCCAGATGACGAGAGAAATATCGTGGTCCCGAAACTGCTGCGTCGGCGTCGCGTAATACATCGTGGGCACGATCACCACCGGGCAGCGATTGCCCCATTCCTTGCAGAAGGCGAAGATTTCATCGGGCGCCGCGATCTTGGAATGGATCAGCACCGCATCCGCGCCGGCCTTGTGGTAGGCTTCGCCACGGCGCAGCGCCTCATCCACCCCCCATCCTGCGATCAGCGCCTCGATCCGAGCGACGACGCAGAAATCATCGTCAAGCTGGCTGTCCTTGCCCGCCTTGATCTTGCCGCAGAATTCATCGATATCCGCCAGCGGCTGCGCCCGACCGATAAAACTGTTGGTCTTGGGAAACAGCTTGTCCTCGATACAGACCGCCGCGATGCCGCGCTGTGACAGCTTCTTCACCAGGCGGCGCATATTGTTGAAATTGCCGTATCCCGTATCACCATCGACCAGGATCGGAATAGACGTCGCGTCGGACATGAACTCCAGTACTTCCAGGACCTGTGTCCAGGATGCCTCGTTATTATCCCGGACACCCAGTGCGGCGGAAATACTCAGCCCGGAGGCCCAGACGCCCTTGAATCCAGTTTCTTCAACAATCCGTGCCGATAATCCGTTGTGGGCCTCCATGATGAAGGCCATTTCCGGTTCGGTGAGAAGTTGACGGAAACGACCGGTTTTGGTTTGGGGTAGCTGAGTGGGCGGGACAATTCGAACAGTATTTGCAGTCATGGCCTAATATCTGCTTTCCTAGTGAACCGGGATGACAACGCATCTGAACGATGCGCTCCCGACGACGTTACAAAGTTATGACAATAAATACGCGATCCGGGAGAAAATAAAAATGGCACTTTCACACCTCAAGGTTCTGGACCTGACATCGAATCTTTCCGGGCCGTACTGCGCGATGATCCTGGCCGATCAGGGCGCCAACGTGATCAAGATCGAGCGTCCCGAGGTCGGCGATGACATGCGGCTGACGCCCCCCTTCATCGGCGGCGAAAGCGCCCCGTTCATGCTGGCCAACCGTAACAAGCGCAGCGTCATCATCGACCTGAAAACGGCGGAAGGACTGGCCGATTTCAAACGCCTGGCGGCCGACGCCGATATCATGATCGAAAACTTCAAGCCCGGTACGGCGAAACGGATCGGCATCGGTTATGAAACCATGCACGCCCTGAACCCGCGCCTGATCTATTGCTCGATTTCCGGATTCGGGCAGACCGGCCCCTATGCAAAGCGCGGCGGTTTCGACCTGATCAGTCAGGCGATGACCGGCCTCGCAGCAATCTGTGGCGACGAAGACGGCCCGCCACATCGTCTGCCGATTCCCATTACCGACCTGTGCGGCGGCATGAATGGTGCCATCGGGGTGCTGACAGCACTGGCGGCACGAGAGAAAACGGGCGAAGGACAGCAGGTCGATATTTCGCTTTTCGAATCCGGAATCTCATTGGGCTTCTACGAAGCGGCATCCTATTTCGCAACGGGACAGGCGCCGGAGAAACTCGGCCAGCGCCATCGCGGTAGTGCCCCCTACCAGATATTTCCCACCGCCGACGGCCATATCGCCATCGGCGCTGCCGCGCAGCGTTTCTGGAGCCTGACCTGCGAGGTGCTGGATTGCGAGACATTAATCGACGATCCCCGCTTTGTGACGAAGGCGGACCGGGTGGCAAATAACAAGGCGCTAGTCGCCATTCTTGAGGACAGGCTTATCACGAAGTCGACCATGGAGTGGTTTCGGCTGCTCGACGCCAAGGGTATTCCCGCCGGCCCCGTCATGAACCACGCGGAATTGTTCGCCGACCCGCAGACGGAAGCACGTGATATGGTCATTGAAGTCGATCACCCGTCGGCGGGCGCAACCAGAATTCTGGGCACCCCCATCAAATTGTCGGGAACCCCGGGTGGGGTAAAGCGGCCCGCCCCTCGGCATGGTGAACACACGGAAGAAGTTCTTGGCAATGCGCCGACAACGGCCGCTGCGGATTGAAGAAATTACTCGCCTTCCAGCGCCTCACGCAATTCAGCGATCCGATAAGGCTTTTCCAGGAACCCAATTTCAAGCCCTTTGGCGACGCCCAGCGTCTCCGCCATTTTCGCATAACGCTTGTTATAGCCTGATGCGACAAGAATGCGGGCGTCGCAGTCTCTGTCTACGAGCCAGGCAACGAGTTCAATGCCATCGATGTCGGGCATTACAATATCGAGGACGATTGCTGTTGGATTAAAGGAATCAAAAACCGCCATAAACTCTTCGGCATGGGTCGTCACCTTCACGTCATAACCCAAGCCTGCCGCTGTCCGGCGAACAATTTCGCCGAGCGCTGGCTGGTCATCGACAATAAGCAAACGCTTATCGGGCATCTACAAACCTTCCAAACAACTTCAAATACAATCTGCCTGATTACTCAACAATACAGTCTAACATAAACTGACGAGTACCCACAGAAGAAGTGTATACTTTTTTATCGCTATATACGATAGGTCTGTCTCAGGCGAATCAGTGAACAGCAGACGCCAGATTTGACCTGCTCCCCTGGAAATTCCTCGATTTCGAGTTAGCCTTTTCCCTGACAGAGGAGACAGGCGATGAAGCGCAGCAGGTTTTCAGAAGAACAGATTATCGGGATATTGAAGGAACATCAGGCCGGTATGACGGCAATGGATCTGTGCCGCAAGCACGGTATCAGCGATGCGACGTTCTACACCTGGCGTAAGAAGTACGGCGGCATGGAAGTGTCTGAAGCCAGGCGGCTGCGGCTGCTTGAGGATGAGAATGCCAAGCTGAAGAAGCTTCTGGCGGAGTCGATGATGGACGTATCGACGCTGCGCGAGATGCTGTCAAAAAACTTCTGACGCCCGGTTCAAGGAGAACTGCCGTGACCTGGGCCATCGATGAGAAGGGCTATTCACAGCGACGGGCCTGCAGCCTCGTCGGGATCGATCCACGTGTCTATCGCTACCGATCCACCCGACCCGACGATGCGAGGCTGCGCGGCCGGTTGCGGGAGTTGGCAGCGGAACGTCGCCGTTTCGGCTACCGGCGGCTGCACCTTCTGCTCAAGCGGGAAGGTGTCGAGATCAATTGGAAGAAACTCTACCGGCTTTACAAGGAGGAACGACTGACCGTGCGCAAGCGTGGCGGCCGCAAGCGGGCCCTTGGAACACGGGCGCCGATGGCCATCCCGCATGACCTGAGCCCCAAGTTTCATCCATTCACAAGTAGAGTCCTTTGTTCATTTGAGCCCTTGCGGGCGGTTGATGCAACGGGATGGGGCGTGGAGCCCCCAATTTGCTCAGGCGTCCCATCCTGTTGCGTGGCGGGAGCGCTGAGCCTGGCGTAGATGGCAGGGGGCAGATTGCCGACCGCGCTGTGTGGCCTGACGGTGTTGTAGTCATGTCGCCAGGCGGCCAGTTCGGCACGGGCCTGGTGCAGCGATGCAAACAAGGTCTCGTTCAGCAACTCGTCGCGCAGCCTGCCGTTGAAGCTCTCGATGAAGGCGTTCTGGGTCGGCTTGCCGGGGGCGATGTAGTGCCATTCGACCTTGCGGTCCACGCACCATTGCAGGATTGCCATGCTGGTCAGTTCGGTCCCGTTGTCGGATACGATGCGTTCCGGCTTGCCGCGCCGGGCGATGACGGCATCGAGTTCGCGCGCCACCCGCGCCCCCGACAGGGACGTGTCGGCCACCAGCGCCAGGCATTCTCGGGTGAAGTCATCGACCACCGTGAGAATGCGGAAGCGGCGGCTGTCAGTGAAGGCGTCGGAGACGAAATCCAGCGACCAGCGCTGGTTCGGTCCCTGCGGCAGCGTCAGGGGTGCACGTGTTCCCAGTGCCCGCTTGCGGCCACCGCTGCGGCGGACCTGCAATCCTTCTTCGCGGTACAGCCGCCGCAGCTTCTTGTGGTTCACTCGGACACCCTCGCGGCCGAGCAGGATATGCAGGCGGCGATAGCCGAAGCGCCGACGCTCGGCGGCAAGGGCCCGCAGCCGCTCCCGGATACCCAGGTCGTCCGGCCGCCGGCTTCGGTAACGTATCGAGCTGCGGTCGGCGCCCAGCACCGCACAGGCCCGGCGCTCGCTCACCTGATGCTCCTCGCACAGGCAAGCGACCGCGTCGCGTCTCGCGCCGGGCGTTACCATTTTTTTGACGCGATATCCTTCAGCATCGCGTTGTCCAGCATCGCCTCCGCCAGAAGCTTCTTCAGCCTGGCGTTCTCGTCCTCCAGCGCCTTCAGCCGCCGCGCCTCGGACACATCTATGCCGCCGTACCTCGCCTTGTACTTGTAAAATGTTGCTTCGCTGATCCCGTGCTTGCGGCAGACATCGGCAGTTCGCATGCCCGCCTCCTGTTCCCGCAGCATCCCGATGATCTGTTCTTCCGTAAACCTGCTCCGCTTCATTCGTCCGTCTCCTTCTGTCGACGGACTCTACTTTAAACTGGAGGAGTTTTAGGGGCTCAGGTCACGCAGGATCGCAACCAGCGATGGAGCCTGGACTTCGTATCTGACACGCTGGTCGATGGCCGGCGGTTCCGCATCCTGTGTGTGATCGACGACTTCAGCCGGGAACGGCACAGAACTCACCTCGAATGCCATCCTCAAATGGCAACAGGATCGCGGCGTCGAATGGCACTACATCGCGCCGGGCAAGCCAATGCAGAATGGGTTCGTTGAATCTTTCAACGGGCGTCTCCGGGATGAGTGCCTCAACGAGCACTTGTTCAACAGCTACCGGCATGCCCGGGATATTATCAGCGACTGGAGAAACGACTACAATCTGAACCGGCCACACACGAGCCTCAACGGGCTCACACCACACGAGTTTGCAACCCGGTCACAAGAGGACCATAACCGGAACAGAGCTAACTTATAAATGCGGACAATCTGGGGAGCAGGTCAGATTCAGCTAATATTCCGGCATGCCCCGTAATCGGAATATTGGTTAATGAGTGAGTGTCAAAATACGGCAATATCTCCACCCGCATCATACATCAGGGATGAAGCATGCGTTTGTCGATCGGACAGACGCCGTCCGGCCACAACGCGCCGTTTGCGGCTCTCTTCGAATTGGCGTGTAACGCGACTGACGACGACAAGCGGAAACGAACACTTTCCGTGCACATTTTGCGCAGGCATTCTGCGCGATGAAATATCTGACAGGATTAATGCCGCCTTTTATTCGTGGTAGTCGACCCATAGGCGAGAGCGACGACGAACGCCAGCGCCGCTACGCAAATCAATCCCAAGTACATTACTTCGCCTTCCGTCATTGCATCACCTCCTCCGTTAAACGAAAAGTGTGCGACTGCGACCGGGTCCCTACCTTGATCTAAATCAATAACAATTACCGCCAGAACAAATCAGACTTGTCGGTGATCTGACCCGGGCGTGTCACCATCATTGCGGATTTCCTCGGCCTGGAATTCGCCGTCGTCGCCAGGATGATCCGATACCGTAGTATGCAGGCTCTCGGCTTCTCGCTTCAGACGCATGTAGGATCGAACCGAAAACGGGAATGTCGAAAGATAAACCACGGCGACCCCGGTCAAAACAATCCAGGGAAATGCGGCGAGCCCCGCAAGGGTTAACCCGACAGTCACGAGAAATGGCAGAACATAACGTTGTGGCACCCGGATCCGCTTGAAGGAATATGACGGCATCCTGCTGACCATCAGCGACGCCATGATGGCGACCCAGATTCCTGTAACAACCGGATGCATCGTCCATTCCGCATCAAATCCGAGCGAAATAACAAGCGGCAACAGCGACATCAATGCGCCTGCTGGCGCCGGGACACCGGTGAAATAATTGAAGGCATAGGGTGGCATCTTGTCATGCATACTGTTGAAGCGGGCAAGCCGCAGGGCGCAGCAGACAATGAAGAAAAGGACAACCGCCCAACCGACGCCGCCCGCGCCCTGCAGGGTCCAGAAATACAGGACAATTGCGGGTGCCACACCGAAACTGACGATGTCCGACAATGAATCGAGTTCTGCACCAAATTCGCTGGACGCCCTTAAAATCCGGGCCATCCTGCCATCAAGCGCATCAAGTATGGCGGCGACGATAATCGCCGTGACCGCATATTCCCAACGCCCCTCAATAGCGAACCGGATCCCCGTCAGTCCGCAACAGGCAGCTGACACCGTAATAATATTCGGAATAAGCTTTCCGACAGACAACCCCCTGAGCCGCCGTCCCCTGCCATGGCGATGATCACGCGAACGCAGCATCAGCGCATCTCCCCTTCCCGAGCCGCTTCGTCGGCTGACAGATCCGCCAGCACTGTTTCGCCGGCCACGCAGGTTTGCCCGACACAGACCAGTGGCGAAACCCCATCCGGCAGATAGACATCGACGCGGCTGCCAAAACGGATCATGCCAAACCGCTCTCCGGTCCGAACCGGCTGGTCAATGGACAGGTTGCAGAGAATTCGTCGCGCGACCAGACCGGCAATCTGGACGAACGCAATCGTCTGGCCATCCGTTGTTACCATCCGGACAGCCTGCCGTTCATTATCCGTGCTGGCCTTGTCCAGAGACGCATTCAGGAATTTTCCGGGACGGTAGGACAGTTTGCCGATAACCCCATCAATCGGGATCCGGTTAACGTGAACGTTGAAAACGTTCATGAAGACGCTGACACGGGTTAGTGGCGTATCCCCCATATCCAGTTCTTCCGGCGGCGATGCCCGTTCTATCATCTGAACGACCCCATCCGCGGGGCTGACCACCAGCCCCGGCCTTACAGGCGTTATCCGATCAGGGTCACGGAAGAAATAGACGCACCACGCGGTAAGCAGGCCACCCAACACATAAAGCGGGGTCCAGACCCAGCCAATCACCAGTGCACCGACAGCGAATATAGCGATAAAAGGCCAGCCTTCGCGGTGAATTGGCACCAGAACCGACTTCAATACATCATGCATGCAGATCTCGCCGCTGTTTCAGTGGCCGGCCCCACTTCCACCTTGGATGTGACGGGACCTGGTAACAATTGTTTAGCGTTCCCGCCCATATAATGCCAGCAGCACCCAAATACAAAGGTTCGCGATCACCATGCACACGGAATCGGAATGTGCGGCAACCCCTTATCAGATCGGGGACATCGCATCGGGCGATGATGCCCTGAATACAGAAGCACACGGATCAACGGTGACGCTTACTTTCGATTGGAATGCGTTCAAATTCGACGCCCGGCTGGATCGCGAGTCAATCAATTCGAGCCGCCTGCGGGTTATCTGTGATATCGGGTCCATTCCGTTTACAGCGGAAGGGGCGCAACGACGCATCAATATCATGTCTATTCTGGATGCGACAAAATCCGGTTTCCCCATCCGTACGGTTATTTCCCCGCAGCGGCGCATGCAATTAATCGCGGAAGCCAGACTTGATGCCCCCGTGACGACACAGAATTTTATAACCGGCATCGTAACCCTCGTCGCGAAAGCCCGCCCCTATCTTGACCTGATCCAAATGATCCAGCAGCCGACCGGTTCAGTTCGAACTCGGTAGCGAAAACAGCTGTCCGGGATAAATCAAATCCGGGTCGACAATCTTAGAGCGGTTGGCATCATAAATTTCTGTATACCGCGTTCCTTCACCCAGCGTGCGCCGTGCAATCCGCCACAGGCTGTTGCCGGGCTGCACGACAACCAGCCCTTTCGCTACATTCTCACTGCTCGGTGGCTCGGCGCGCGAGAACGGCATTTCAACCCGTGCAACGACCTTGTTGTCGGATAATCCGTCAACACGAAGCGTATGCACACCGACGTCGATATTTTCATCAGGTGCGACCTGCCAATTGCCGTCGGGTGAAACCGGGACGCCCCGCGCCGCAGATTTGTTGTCCACATAAACATGGACACTGGTACCAGGAGTCGCCTTGCCGCCGATATTGACATTACCTTTGCCATCATAATCGATGACATCGATGGACAATGCCTTGTCGCCGACACCCTTCTCTTCAGATGGCTTCTGCAATACGCGACTGGGCTCTCTGCCTTCCCGCGACACCAGCACGGCAAGAACCCCTTCGGATTTTGTGTCGGCAGTGTCCTGCGGTGCTACGGCAGTTGCCGGCGCTTCCGCCAGTTTCCGATCCGGCACCACCAGGACAACAACGGATTCCGAGCGGGTTTCCGTGCCATCCTTGCCGATCAGCGAAAGGCTGATTTCACGCTGGCCTGAAGGTAACGGCTCACCCGGCAGATACACCCACTCTCCCCGGCTGTCCGCGATCACCGTGCCTGTCCGTTTATCACCATCGTAAATGCCGACCTCGGCCCCCGGCAGCGCCCGCCCCGCGATCAGCGCGTCCCCTTCCGGGTTTACACGCACAACATCAAACACCGGCATCGAGACCTCAGCGCCAAAATTGTCCGTTTTGTCCTGAACCGGCTGCGTCGTTTTGTCGGAAGTGGCGGGTTGCCGCGCATCAGACGGCACCTGAGCTGAGGGAGCCGTCTCGGGTTGTACAGGTTCAGTCCTGTAGGCCGCCACAGGGGGCGGTACGGGAACCGGTATTCCGGTGCTGCGCGCGTTCCGGCTGACCCGGGAATCCTGTACAGACCCTTCTGTCGCGAGTTTTGATTCCGGGACCTGATCCTCAGCCTGCCAATAGGTCAGCACAATGGCACCGACCGCAACAATGCACCCCAGAATACCGATATAAAGATATCGTTTCACAGCACCTCAAACGTTCTATCAGAGGGCACATTCATGCGCCTCATTCTGAAAAAATGCACGCTACACCGAGTCCGTCCTTAACGGCCAGTGCAATTAAACCGTCCCCTTGCAGCGCCGATGCCATCAGGGTGCCCCGGATGCCGGCACAGATGTCACAAATGCCGCCACGGCTTCGCGATCTTCGGGCGTCATCTTGCTGGTACTGTTTTCGATCACTTCAACCATCGCACCGCCGGCGAAGTCCCCGTCGGGCAGTATGCCGCTTTCCAGATATGACACGATATCGGCGGCGCTCCAGTTACCGATACCTTTTTCAGGATTCGGGGTAATGTCTGGAATCCGTTTGCCATCAGGTCCATTCGGATTACCTGCCAGTTCCCGTTCGGTATCCGGTCCACCCAGGAAATTTCGCGGGGTGTGGCACTCACCGCAATGCGCCACAGCGCGGACCAGATACGCCCCCCTGTTCCATTGCGCGGAACGGGCACCGTCATCCGGCTTTTCGCCCTCGTCGAAATACAGCCATCGCCAAGGCCAGACAAGCGCCCGGATATTGAACGGAAAATTCAGGTCATGACCGGGCGCCACCTCGGCAACGGGCGGCACGGTCTTCAGATACGCCCAGAGGTCGCGCAGGTCTGCATCGGCCATACCGGTATATGACGGATAGGGAAACGCAGGGAAAAAGATCGTGCCGTCCGGCCCCTTCCCTTCACGCATTGCGCGGACGAAATCCGCATTCGTCCATTTCCCGATGCCGAATTCCGGATCCGGGGTGATATTTGGCGGATAGAAGGCGCCAAAAGGCGTATCAAGCCGCCGGCCACCCGCCAG
>CAXBEC010000052.1:0-10472 GCA_963974145.1 uncultured Alphaproteobacteria bacterium
GTGGACCCTGCCGATGTTCCATTGCAATGGCTGGTGCTTCCCGTGGACGCTTGCCGCCGTGGCCGGCACCAGCATCTGCCTGCGACGGGTGGAAGCCGGCGCCATGTTCCGGTCCATCGCCGAGCACAGCGTCACCCATATCTGCGGCGCCCCCATTGTCATGAGCATGCTGGTAAATGCCACGGAAGCGGAACGCCGCCCCCTGCCCGGCCTCATCAATGTCATGACCGCCGGCGCGCCGCCGCCACCGACCGTGTTGCAGGCCATGGAGGAATCGGGGTTTCGCGTCACCCATGTCTACGGGCTGACCGAATGTTACGGCCCCAGCGTCGTCTGTGCCTGGCATCCGGAATGGGATGCGCTGCCGGCGGAGGAACGTGCGCGGCTGAAATCGCGGCAGGGCGTCGCCTATCCCGTTCTGGAGGACCTGATCATCGTCGACCCCCAAACCGGACAGCCGGTACCGCGCGACGGCGCGACCATGGGCGAGGTGTATATGCGCGGCAATGTGCTGATGAAAGGCTATCTGAAAAACCCCGAAGCGACAGCCGAAGCCTTCGAAGGCGGCTGGTTCCATACCGGCGACCTCGGCGTCTGGCACCCGGACGGCTATATCGAACTGAAGGACCGGTCAAAGGACATCATCATCTCCGGTGGCGAGAATATTTCAACCATCGAGGTCGAAACCGTCCTCTACAAACACCCTGCCGTTCTGGACGCCGCTGTGGTCGCAAAGGCCGATGAAAAATGGGGCGAGGTGCCCTGCGCCTTCGTGACACTGCGCCAGGGCGAATCTATCACGGCGCCGGAACTGATCGGCTTCTGCCGGGACAACATGGCCCATTTCAAGGCGCCGAAGCATATCGTCTTTGGGCCGCTGCCGAAGACTTCCACCGGCAAGGTGCAGAAATTCGCGCTGCGGGAACAGGCAAACGCCATCTGAGCAGGCCCGGAACCTACCGGCCGTCGACAATTGCCCCGGAGGCAATCAGTGCCGCGATCGCCCCCTCGTCAAACCCTGCCTCGGTCAGCACCTCCACACTGTGTTCGCCCAGCCGCGGCGCCGGCCGTCCGGGGGCGCCCGGCGAATGCGAAAACCTGATCGGTACCCCGGTCTGCAATAGCGTTCCCTCGGTCGGGTGCTCGACTTCCCGCAGGAATCCGGTCGCCCGGATATGTGGATCGTTCGGTAAATCCTCCAGCCGGTTCATCGGCGCGCAGGGGATATCCGCCGCCTTCAGCGCCTCCAGCAAATCGGCGGTTTTCCAGCCCGCCAGGGCCGGTGTGACTTTCTCGTACAGCTCGCCGACCTTGTGGCTGCGCAGTTCCGAATTCGTCACGCGCGGATCATCCATCATTTCGGGCAGGCCGACGATTTCAAAGAAACGCCGCCAGTTCTTTTTCGTATAAGGCAGCGCCGCAACATAGCCGTCGGCGGTTTTGTAGGGCCGGCGGTGTTCCGACTTCATGCGGATATACCCGGCCGGGCCTTCAGGCGGTACGAACTGCAGGCCGGATGTATGTTCAAACAGGTTGAACTGTACCATGGTTTCGAACATCGGCACGTCGACCCGCTGGGCTTCGCCCGTGCGCTCCCGATGCAGCAGGGCCATCGTCACGGCGTAGACCACCGTCAGACCGACCGTCTTGTCCGCCGCGACGGAAGGCACATAGCGTGGCTCCCCCGTCACATAGCCCTGGATATCCGCCAGCCCCGAGGCGCTCTGGATGACATCGTCATAGGCCGGCTGGCCCGCATAGGGGCCGTCCTCGCCGAAGCCATAGGCGCCGCAATAGATCATGTTCGGGTTGACGTCGCGGCAGACCTCATAACCCAGCCCGAGGCTCTCCAGCGTCGCGGGCCGCATCGAATAGATCAGCACGTCGGCATCTTCGACCAGCCGCAGCAGCGCGTCCCGGCCATCGGGTTTCTTCAGGTTCAGCACGATGCTGCGCTTGCCCCGGTTGCTGTTCAGGAAGGCGGCGCCCATGCCCGTATGGCGCGACGGCTGTACCGAACGCAGGACGTCACCATCCGGCGATTCCACCTTGATGATCTCGGCACCCATATCGCCCATGATCTGCGTCGCCGCAGGCCCCATCAGCACCGATGTCAGATCAAGGATCCGGTAGCCGGCGAGCGGCCCCTGCATTTCCGGCATGACAGTCAGTCAGTGTGGAATGTGGTGAATGCCGACACCGGTTCGCGTACCGTCTCCAGCTTGTTGATCACGGCCGATGTATCTTCCTTGCCCAGTGACATGCCACAGATGATGGCCTCGGAATCCGGGATGCCGACGATTTCGCGCACGATCTTGTGGTAATTGGCGAACGCCGCCTGCGGGCAGGTTTCCAGCCCCTGCCCCCGCGCCGCCAGCATCACGTTTTCCAGGAACATCCCGTAATCCAGCCAACTGCCCCAGTTCATGTCCTGATCGATGGTGAAGATCATGCCGACCGGCGCATCGAAGAAGGAATAGTTACGGCCGCTCTGCCGGCGCATGCCTTCCTTGTCCTCGCGGGTGACACCGACCAGCCCGTACATGTCCCAGCCGACCTTGCGGCGGCGGCTGACATAGGGCTCGCGCCATTTTTCCATGTAATACACCCGCTCGTTCTGATGCGCCGCCGGGTCTTCATAAAAGGCATCGAGGATCGCCCTGGAAAGCGCCTCCTTTTTCTTGCCGGTCAGGACATGGGCTTTCCAGGGCTGGGTGTTGGTCCCGCTGGGTGCGCGGCTGGCAACCTCCAGAATATGTTCAATGGTCTCCCGGGACACCGGGTCCGGCAGGAAGGCACGCACGGACCGGCGATTGAGAATGGCGTCGTCGACTGTAATCATGAATGTACTCTACGGGCGTTGTTGCGGCAGGTTTCGGCAACCCGTTTTCGCAGCCCGCGAGGTACGAATCAAGACACAGTCTGTTCCCGCGCCCGGCAATGTCGCCGGGCCGGGAGAATTTACAGAATACCCGCCGTCTAGCGGGGGCTCAGACGCTGCAGTTCATCCTTGATAGCAAGCTTCTCGCGCTTCAGATGCGCGATGGCACTGGCATCCGGCTGCGGCCGACAGGCCTCATGGTCCAGCGCGGATTCGAGCGATGCATGTTTCTGTTTCAGCGACGAAATTCTCGGTTCGGCGGACTTAGCGGTAGAACCTGTATTTTCAACGGTGATTTCAGTCATCCTCGTCTCCCTTGCTGTGATGCAATATGGCGAATAGTGTGATCGCCAAATTCTGAAGAATGGATGAATCATGTTACGCTTCTCCGGTCATTCTGTCAGTTAATTGTAAAGGTATTTTCGCCGCATGACGGCCAAGGACAACTCCAAGACGCGGCGCCTGATCGTCGGCATTTCCGGCGCGTCCGGTATTGTCTATGGAATCCGGATGTTACGGGTTTTGCAGCAGATACCAACGGTGGAAAGCCACCTGATTGTCAGCAAGGCGGCCGAAGTTACCCTGGCCTGCGAAACCGATATGAAACTGGCGGCACTGCATGATCTGGCTGATGTCAGCTACCCCGATTCGGATATCGGCGCCGCCGTCGCCAGCGGATCATTCCAGACAATCGGCATGGTCATCGCGCCCTGCTCCGTCCGCTCCATGTCGGAAATCGCGACCGGCGTCACCGCAACCCTGCTGACGCGCGCCTCGGATGTCGTGCTGAAGGAACGGCGGCGGCTCGTTATGATGCTGCGCGAAACACCACTGCATTCGGGGCATCTGCGCAACATGCTGGCGCTCAGCGACATGGGCGCAATCATCGCACCGCCCGTACCCGGCTTCTACGCCATGCCCGAAACCATAGACGATATCGTCGATCATTCGGTCGGCCGGGTGCTCGACCTGTTCGGCATCGATACCGGCACCGTCCGGCGCTGGGGCGAAACACCCGCCGACGGCAGCAAGCCTGTCCGGGCAGTCAGGACGGCGAAGCCCCGTTGAGCGCCCCGGCGACGGTCTGTAAATCGGCACCATTAACCTTCACCCCGGCAGCGCGCCCGTAACATTCGAGATTGGCAAGCGCCAGATCGCCGGCTACCTGGTCCTGGCTTGGCCGCGGCAATGGAAACCCGCGCCATAATGCGTCCTGCAGCAGCCGCTCCGCTTCCAGTTCCAGCCGCTTCACATTATCCCGCAAGCCTTCCGCCGCCGGGACAGGTACCGGCGGGATCCCGCCACGCAGAGCGCGTCTTACGCTTCGGAGCGGCTGGACGACCTCCAGCCGCCAGGCCGTTGTCGCCGCAATCGTCGCGGCCATGGCAACCTCATCCAGGGCGGCGCCCTGCGCCGCCGCCCAGCAGCAGTACAGCACGATATTGACGTCCAGCCCGTCCCGGTCCTGCAGCCGCAGGCAGGCGGGCGCGACGCCGTCCCGGGCATAGAACGCCAGCGAAAACCGCCAGAACGGGTTTTCCGCCCCCCCTGCCAAGGCGCTCACTGATCGCCGAGGCAGATTCCGAGGCCGCGCGCGGTCCGCACCATCGGGCCATTGATATCGACCACGGCCGGCGCGGAAACGGCAGTGTCGATATCGAAATCGACCACGTGCCGGTCCTGCCAGGCGACCATGCGCCCGAACCGCCCCTGCTCGATCAGATCAACCGCATGCACGCCGAAGACTGACGCCATCAGCCGGTCGCGGGCATTCGGCGCCGCGCCGCGCTGGACATGGCCCAGCACGGTGACGCGAACCTCCGCATGGGTGGTTTCCGCCAGACGTTCGCCCAGGAAATGGCCGACACCGCCATAGCGGGACTGCCCACCGGCGTATTTCTGGACGATACGGTTGCCGGATTCATTCGGCACCGCCTCTGCCACGACGACCAGCGCGAAGTCACGTCCCATTTCATTCAGGCTGCGAATCTTGCGGACGACATGTTCGATCCGGTAGGGAATTTCCGGCACCAGAATGACATCGGCGCCACCGGCAATGCCGGCATTCAGGGCGATATGCCCCGCATCGCGGCCCATGACTTCCAGGATCATGATGCGCCGGTGGCTGGCCGCCGTCGGCTGCAACCGGTCCAGCGCCTCTGCCGCGATCGCAACCGCCGTGTCATAGCCGACAGAGACTTCCGTCACACCGATATCGTTGTCGATGGTCTTGGGGACACCGACGAAATTGATCCCGCCCTGCTTCGCCAGCCGGTTCAGGATCGCCAGGCTGCCATCGCCGCCGATCCCGATCAGCGCATCCAGCCCCAGCGCCTCATATCCCGCGATCACTTCTTCCGAGCGGTCGATCGGGTCACCGTCAAGCTGCGGAAAGGCAAACGGGTCGCCGGTATTGGTGGTGCCGAGGATGGTGCCGCCGCGGCGCAGAATGCTGCCGTCGAAAAAGGACGGCTCGAGCAGCTGGGCGCGCGGCGGCGACTCCAACAACCCCAGCGTGCCCTGTTCGATGCCGAACACCTGCCATCCATAACCTGCCGCACGCTGCACCACTGCACGCAAGAGTGCATTCAATCCGGCGCAATCGCCACCGCTGGTCAATACCCCTATCCGTTTTCTCTCACTCATTCCGCTACTCCTGGTAAATCACAAGCCCGGCGACCGATTGCCGGTGTAGCAAGCCGCCGGCTTCTGATAGAATACCCCCCTTTTAGGCAACCACGTATCGACCGGCCATGTATGAACCAGACGACGAGACCGCGGAACTGCGCCGCAGACTGGCAGCACTCCGTACCGAGCACCGCGATCTTGATGACGTCATAGCACAGCTGATCGAGAATGCGCCTTTCGATCAACTGCAATTGCAGCGTTTCAAGAAACGGAAGCTGGGGCTGAAAGACGCGATTTCGCGCCTCGAAGACGAACTGGAACCCGATATCATCGCCTGAACGCGGCGCTTGAATTCAGGCGGTCGAGTCGTCCGCCGCGTCATCCGGGTTACCGGGATGGCGCAACTCACGGTCCGTCGCATTCATCGCGGCGTTAACGTCCTCATCGACCTGCAGATGATGGATGCCGATTCGCAACGTCAGCCAGATTTCATGGCCTTCCCAGTATAGCGGCTGCGCCGCAACCGCCGCGGCCAGGGCATCGCCCCGTAACCGCGCGGCGTCGGGCAATTCGCCGATCAGGATCAGCCCGAATTCCGCGCCGCCAAGCCGGCCGACAACGGTGCCGTCCGAAAGCCTTGCCTGCAGGATCGTGGCGACATGCTCAATCGCCGCATCCCCCGCGGCCAGACCGTAGCGGACATTGAGTTCCCGGAGACCTTCGATCTCCAGGAATACGAGCGAACTGCCCGAATCATGCTGCCGGGCGATGTTCAGCGCGCGGGACAGCTCCCGCACGAAGGCGCGCCGGTTGAGCGTCGTTGACAGGGAATCCTGATCCGCCAGCGCATTGAGATAATCCAGCCGCCGGCCGCTCTGCACCAGCGCTTCGCGTAGCGAGGCCACCTCGGTGATCAGCCCGTTGATCGCCGCACGGATTTCCGGCGTCATATCGTCTTCATCGATTCCGTGCAGGGCCGCAATGTCATGCGGCTCGGCATCCTGACGGCGCTCTTCGCGCCCTTCCGGCGATGTCGACATCGCGTCAGGCGGCGGAACTGAACGGCCGGTACCGATCCGTCTGGCGGATTGTACCGGCGGTGCTTCTTCAACTTTCATGCTGCGCTCCATCAATTGTCGATTGCGCGAATGACAGTCCCGAATTCGCGGAAATATTAACCGAAATCGCTGAAACTAGCGAATTCCGGCTATTCTGCGTGTTTCGCTCCCCGTTTCGCCAATGCCTTCTTGCACCGTGCATTGCGATTCCTATACTGCGCTGCTTCCGCGCCTGCATTAACAGGCCACAGCATTGGAGCCGTCATGCCCGATACAGCCAGGGTCGGCATTATCATGGGTAGCCAGTCCGACTGGGAAACCATGCGCCACGCCGCCGATATTCTGTCAGCGCTGGACGTCGCCCATGAAACCCGCATTGTGTCCGCCCACCGCACCCCCAAACGCCTGGTAGAATACGCGGAAACCGCCAAAACCCGCGGCTTGCAGGTCATTATTGCCGGCGCCGGCGGGGCCGCGCATCTGCCCGGCATGACCGCCGCGCTGACCCCCCTGCCGGTCTTCGGCGTGCCGGTGGAAAGCAAGGCACTGAGCGGCATGGACAGCCTGCTGTCGATCGCCCAGATGCCCGGCGGTATTCCCGTGGGCACACTGGCCATCGGCAAGGCCGGCGCCACAAACGCCGCGCTGCTCGCCGCCGCCGTCCTGGCACTGGGCGACCCGGCGCTGGCGCAGCGGCTCGATGACTGGCGCGCCAAGCTGACCGCCAGCGTCGCCGATTCGCCCCGCGATGACTGATTCGGCCGGGAACGACCTTCCCCCAGGCAGTGTCATCGGCATCCTGGGCGGGGGACAGCTGGGCCGGATGACCGCACTCGCGGCCGCCCAGCTCGGCTACCGCTGCCATATCTATGACCCGCAGCGTGGCGGGCCCGCCGCCCAGGTCGCCGCTGCGGAAACCAACGCCGCGTACGATGATACCGCCGTTCTCGATGCCTTCGCCGAGGCGGTCGACGTCGTCACCTTCGAATTCGAAAACGTGCCGGTCGACACTGCCCGGCATCTCGCCCGGCGGGTTCCCGTCCGGCCGGGCCCGAAATCATTGGAAGTCGCCCAGGATCGCATCGTCGAGAAAGCCTTCCTGAACGAGGCCGGCGTACCCACCGCCCCCTATGCGGGCGTTGAAACCGTCCAGGAACTGGCCGCCGCCCTGTCGCAGATTGGCCGGCCGGCGGTGCTGAAGACCGTGCGGATGGGCTATGACGGCAAGGGCCAGGTCATGATCGGCCCGGATACCGAGCCCGCCGCGGCCTTTGCGGCAATGGGCTCGTCACGTGGTGTCCTGGAAGGCTGGATCGATTTCGAGATGGAAATTTCGGTCATCGTCGCCCGGGGGCTGGACGGCGCCATGATCACCTATGATCCGTCGGAAAACCGGCATGCCAACCATATCCTCAAGACCAGCCTGATCCCCGCGCGGATCACCCCGGCGATTGCCACCGAGGCACAGGCCATCGCGGAACGTATCGCCACGGCCCTCGACCTCGTCGGGCTGCTCGCCGTGGAGCTGTTCCTCACGCGGGACGGCACACTGCTGGCCAACGAGATCGCCCCGCGCCCGCATAATTCCGGCCACTGGACCATGGATGCCTGCGCCACCGGCCAGTTCGAACAATTCGTGCGCGCCATCTGCGGCCTGCCGCTCGGCGCCGTCACCCGCCATGCGGACGTAACCATGACCAACCTGATCGGTGACGAGGTAAACGAAAGCTTCGGCGTCCTGTCCGAACCCAACGCGCGGCTGCATCTTTACGGCAAAGACGAACCGAGGCCAGGGCGCAAGATGGGCCATGTCAACCGGCTATACCCTCTGGGCGGCCTGCCCCGCTGAAGCTCCGCCCGGCCGATTTGATCGCCAGGGTCACCGCGTCATAGACTGCCGCCTGCGCCGAAATTTTCCGGCGCCGATTGCAGGGTTAATGACATGACTGATTACCGCTATCCCGACGCCATTGTCGAAACCGACTGGCTGGCTGCGAATCTCGATGATGCGTCGCTGCGTATTTTCGACTGCACCGTCCACCTGCTGTATGACGAAGCCCCGCCGGGAAAGCCCTACCGCGTGAAAAGCGGCCGCGAGGATTATGACCGGGGGCATATTCCCGGGGCGGATTTTCTCGACCTGCAGGGCGAATTGTCGAATACGGATTCACCCTACAGTTTCACCCTGCCCTCGGCGGATCAATTCGCGGCGGCGATGGCGAAACACGGCGTCGGCAGCAGCACGCGGGTGATCCTGTACAGCACCGCCAACGCGCAATGGGCCTCGCGCATCTGGTGGATGTTGCGCGCCTTCGGTTTTGACAATGCGGCGCTGCTGAATGGCGGTTTCCAGAAATGGAGCGCGGAAGGCCGCCCGGTTTCAACCGCCCCGGCCGCGACGCCCGCGCCCGGCGACTTCACCGCCCGCCCCCGGCCCGGCCTGTTTACCGGCAAGGAGGAGGTAAAGGCCGCCATCGGCAGCGCCGCGGCCTGTACGATCAACGCGCTGGCGCCGGAGCTGCACACCGGCGAAAACGCACGCTATGGCCGGCCGGGCCGCGTCCCCGGCAGCGTCAATATCCCGGCGGCCAGCCTGCTGAATCCTGCCGACAACACCTTCCGTCCGGCGGAGGAGGTCGCGGCAATCTTCGAATCCAGGGGGGCCGCGCCGCAAAACCGGATGATCGTGTATTGCGGCGGCGGTATTGCCGCCACGCTGGACGCCTTCCTGCTCTACCAGCTGGGATACGAGGACATCACGGTCTATGACGATTCGATGAGCCAGTGGGCCAGCGATGAATCCCTGCCGATCGAGGTGGGGTAACGCCGGCGGGGCACACATTGCCTGCAACGGCCCCGGTGGCTACACTTTTTTCAGGTCACTGAATCTTTATCATTTCGAGGAAAGTCGGTTCGCATCATGTCCAACGAAACCAGCAATAACGAAGGGCCGCTTGCGGTCATCACCGGCGCTGCACGGTCCGATGCGGGCTATGCCGTCGCCATATGGGATTTTAACGGCGAAGGCGCGGCCGAAACCGCCGCCGCGATGACGGCCGCCGGTCGCCGTGCGGTTTCCGCGAAGGTCGATGTCGCCGACGAGGAAATGGTCGAGGCCGCGACCAAAGCCGCGGTTGCCGCCTACGGCACGCCTGCCCTACTGGTCAACAATGCAGGCATCCGGCACCGCGAACCGCTGGAAACGCTGAAGCGCAGCAGCTGGGAGCGCGAGATTGCGACCAACCTGACCGGCCCGATGGTGTGCACGCAGATCATGGGGCGGCTGATGCTGGCCGCCGGTACGGGTTCGATCATCAATATCGCCTCCATGTCCGGCTCCTACGGCCAGGCCATGCGCGGCGCCTATACGCCGACCAAGGCCGGCATCATCGGCCTGACCAGCCTGACCGCCGTGGAATGGGGCGGCCGGGGAATCCGCTGCAACGCCATCAGCCCGGGCATGATCTCGACCCCGGCCCATGTGGAGGCCTACAGCAACGAGGCGCTCATGGCCGCGCGCGAGGCGATGATACCTCTGGGCCGGGTCGGCGACGGCAATGACATCGCGGATGTTGTGGTCTTTCTCGCCTCCGACGCCGCGCGCTATATCAACGGCGCCAATATCCCCGTCGATGGCGGCGTGACCAAGGCGCTGCTCGCCCTGATGCCGGTGCCGACCGCCAATGGGGAAATCGAAACAACCCTGTCGCAACTCGGACTGCGTGGATAACCAGCTGCAATCGGCGGCGGTTACAGAGGCTGTCAGGCAACGTGTCGGGATTCCTTACAGGTTAAAATATCCCGGACGCCAAGCGACGTTCGCATTAACCATCTGCAATCACAGGGGAAACGGGTGGCTTCTCTCGGTCCTCGTTACACAAACGCCGCCAGAGCGTCGGAATTCT
>CAXBEC010000053.1:0-10392 GCA_963974145.1 uncultured Alphaproteobacteria bacterium
TCACGACAAAGGCGAGCCAGACTTCGAATGACATTGGCGTTTCGGTTCGACAGGGATAGAGCCCGAATGAAAGCCCGCGCGGCGGGACGAAGACAAGCGCAAATTGCGCCGCCGCCCCGACAATAATTGACAATTGCCGCCCGGCCCTTTCTCATCATCACAGCTTAAATCCATACAACAGCAAACAGGGGAGGCTGGGCATGCCAATCAGTGGAAACTATCTATTCATCGTCAGCATGGATGTGGCTGCGGACAAGGAAGACCTGTTCAACGAGGTCTACGATACCGAGCATGTTCCCCTGCTGAGCAAGGTACCGGGTGTCGTTGCCGTCACCCGCTCGAAGATGGTGCCGCTGTCCATGATGCTGGGCGGTGAAAAAAAGACCATCGTCATGGAAGGTGAGCCCGTCTACCAGGCGATCTATGAAATCGACAGTCCGGACGTGCTGATGTCCGATGCCTGGGCGAAGGCGGGCGAAACCGGGCGCTGGCCGACGGAGGTTCGCCCGCATACGAAGAACCGCCGCCATGTCCTGCGCAAGGTCATGAAAGACTGAACGCATGGATGACAGGACCGTGCGCGGCTGGGAAGCCGTCGCGACGCTCTACCACGCCTATATCACCGGCTTCATCCTGACCGTCACGACACGGGGCGGCACACGGGAGGCGGAGGACCTGTGGTTCGCCGTGTTCCGCCGCCAGCATCTCGACCTGTTCCTGCCCGGCCTGACGAAGCTGGGGCTGGACGGGCTGCCCGATGCGGTCAAGGCGGCGCAGTATCACTACCTGTCGAACAGCGTCGCCGGGGTGAAGGTCGAGTACATGTACGAATCGGACCGCAAGGCCTGGGTCCGCTTCGTGCCGCCGCGCTGGGTCTATGACGGCGCGGCGATCTGCGGCGTGCCGGGCTCCGTATCGCGGGCGCTGCTGCGTGGCTGGTACGGGCATAACGGCATCGCCCTGGGCAATCCACGGCTCGGCTTCGTCTGCACCGCGCAGACCATGGACGGCCAGCACGGGCTCGCCGGCTATTTCTACGAATACGACCATGACCTGTCGCCCGACGAACGGTTGGTCTTTTCGCCCGGTGAAATGCCGCCGCCCTTCGACCCCGCCGCCGCCCCCGGCTTCGATCCGACCGACAGGCCGGAAGAACGGCTGAAAAAGGCGAACCGGAACTATTCGATGAACTTCACCCGCGCCCTGCTGGGTGAATCCGCCGCGATCTACGGCCCGGCGGACGCGACCCACTATGCCAGTGTCACGGGCAAGCTGATCGGCATGCAGTACTATGACGAGACGCGTGAACTGCTGGGCCTCGACGGCGACACGGCAGCGGATTTCGCCGCCTACCTCGCCGCCATGGCGGAAGCCCAGGGCGACCGCGCCGAAGTGGAAACCATCGGCGACGCGATGCTGGTGCGGCAATACGGCTGGCGCGTCATGCGCGGCCGTGACAATCTGCACGACTGCGCCTTCGACGGCTGGAACGGGCTGTGGCAGGGCGCGCTGATGGCGCATAACCGCTTCCTGGTGCTGGAAGTCCTGCAGCGCATGGATTACGGCGACGACTGTTTCGAATGGCGCATCCGGCCACGGGGCGAACGCCCCCTCGTTCGAGCCCTCGAACACTAGAGGGAGCCGGCCAAAGTCCTGAATCAGGACCGTTCCCAGGGAGCTGCAAGACTTCGTTAACGAAAACCTGCCAAAATATTTTGTGATTTGAGGAATCGCAATTTCCACCGCTTGAATCGTGCTTTCGGAAACGATGATCCTGACGGGCATTTTCACTCTGTAACGATCACTCGACAGTCGGCACCAACGAGTACATAGAGGTATACCGCCATTGTTTTTCGAATGGTTCATCACTGAACAGTCCGAAATTCGTACTGCGATGACATACAAGTACGATTACTGGCTGGTAATCCTGTCCATCGTAATCGCAACCCTTGCCGCTTACAGCGCCTTCGACACGTTTGACCGGTTGAACGCTGCACGCCACCAGATCGCGCAGATTGCCTGGCTATCAACCGGTGCTGTTACGCTCGGCGGCGGCATCTGGTCGATGCATTTTATCGCCATGCTGGCCGTCGAAATGGACATGGTGGTCCATTATGACATTGCCTTGACCATTCTTTCGGCGGCCGTTGCCATTGCGGCGAGCGGACTTGCCATGCGCATCGTAAGCGCTGGGAAGAAAAGCGTCATGCGAACCCTCAGCGGCGGCGTGATCCTCGGCGCCGGGATCGGTGTGATGCACTACATGGGCATGGCGGCAATGCGAATGGAAGCCAGTCTCCAATACGACCCGCTGGTATTCGGCATCTCGATTATCGTTGCTGTTGTCATGTCATCACTGTCACTGCGCCTGCTAGATTTCGGGCTTGCTGCCCGTTCCCTCGCGGTCAAATCCTGCGGCGCGGTACTGATGGGCTTGTCCATCGCCTCAATGCATTACACGGGTATGGCGGCCACGTATTTCACGCCCGGCGAAGCCCATGTCATGACCTCGAACATGTTCCTCAGCCACACCGCGCTTGCGATGGTAGTCGGCGGTGTCGCCTTCATCGCAACGCAGATAACCCTGATCGCTTCTATTCTGTCCCGGCAATTCGAGCAGAAAGACCGTGAACTCACCAGCCAGGGGCTTTACCTCGAGAAGGTGCTCGAAAACGCCGTCGATGGCATCACGCTGATCAGGCCAGATGGCAAAATCATCGTCGTAAACCCCGTGATGGAGGCATGTTTCGGCTATTCCAAAGCCGAACTGATTGGCCAGAACATTTCCATGCTGATGAGCGACGATAATGCCCGGCATCACAACGATTACCTGCGTGATGCACAAACAACCAAGCTGAAAACTCTTGGCACCGTGCGGGAGCTGAGCGCACGCCGCAAGGACGGCTCCTACTTCCCGATCGACATTGCCGTCAGCTCAATTGAATTGCCTGACGGACGCTACTTCATGGGCGTCCTTCGGGATATCACCGAACGTAAGGCAACAGAGGATGAACGGGACCGACTGATCAGCGAGCTCAGATTTAACAGGGATCTGATGGTGGAACAGGCCCAGCGCGCGAATTTCCTCGCGGAAGAATTAAGCGCCCAGAAGCGTGTCGCCGAGGCGAACAGAAAACGCAGCGATTACCTCGCCAGGCACGATGCTCTAACGCAGTTGCCCAATCGGCGTTTCTTCTTCGAACATCTCGAGAAGGTGCTCAGTTCGTCGATAGCGCCCGGTTGCGCAGTTGCCGTTCTGTTCATTGATCTGGACAAGTTCAAGATGGTCAATGACGTGATGGGCCACGAAAGGGGCGACAAACTGCTTATCGAGGTTACAAAAGCCATTAGCGACTGCATCCGGCAAACCGATATGGTCGCGCGCATCGGCGGCGACGAATTCGCTGTCGCCACGAATGTCGTCACGTCAAACGACAATTCGGAAGCCCGAATACTGGCTGAACGGATTTGCAACTCGTTGAGAATTCCTGTCGATACCGATGGTGAACCAATCATCATCGGCGCCAGTGTTGGCGTGGCAATGTATCCTATTCATGGCGAAAATATCGATGACCTGATGAAATCGGCCGACGCTGCGATGTATCAGGCCAAAAATGCCGGGCGAAACCGGTTCCGGTTTTCCGGACAGACAGTATGACAATTGTTACGCCACCGTCTGATACACCACCGTCCGGAAAGCGGCATTCCGGAATCCCGACTTAACGGCATCCCATGAAAGCAGTCCGGCGTCACACGCCCTTCATATCCGCATTGGGGAAGAACAGCTGCTGCCCGTTGACCGTGAACGCCGCGATGGATTTCTGACCCGCAGGGCTCACCAGCCAGTCGATGAAGGCCTGCCCGTCGGCCTGCTTCACATGGGGGTGCTTCGCCGGATTGACCAGGATGACACCGTACTGGTTGAACAGACGCGTATCCCCTTCAACGGCGATTTTCATGTCCGCCTTGTTTTTGAAGGCGATCCAGGTGGCGCGGTCGGACAGGGTATAGGCGCCAAGCTGCGCCGCCGTGTTCAGCGTCGCGCCCATGCCGGACCCCATTTCGCGATACCAGTTGCCACCCTGCTTCGGGTCGATGCCCACCGCCTGCCACAACCGCAATTCCGCCTTGTGGGTACCGGAATCGTCGCCGCGTGACGCGAATAATGACGCCGACCCGGCGATGGCCTGCAGGCCGATCCGGACATCCTTGCCGCCGACTATATTCGCCGGGTCGCCGGCCGGGCCGACGATGACGAAATCGTTGAACATGACCGGGACACGCGCGACGCCATTACCGTCGGCGACGAATTTTTCCTCCGCCGCGCGGGCATGCACAAAGACGACATCGGCATCGCCATTGGCGCCGGTCTTCAATGCCTGTCCGGTGCCCTGCGCCACAACGCGCACTTCTATCCCGGTCTTTGCCGTAAACAGCGGCAGCAGGAGTTTGAACAGGCCAGAATTCTCCGTCGACGTGGTCGACGCCACGGTAATGAAGCGGTCGGCGGCCTGCGCCATCGATGACAGCGCCAGCGAAAACCCGAGCGCGACCAGGGCAATTGTCTTTTTCATGCAAAGATCTCCTTTTTGGTTTACCACAACAGATCACCCGCTACGAAGGCCCTCGCTTCCGCTGTCTGCGGCGCGTCGAGAACCTGCCCGGTGGTTCCGTATTCAACGACTCGGCCCTTGTGCATGAAGGCGACACGCCGCGCCATCCGCCGCGCCTGGCCCAGGTCATGGGTTGAAAAGACCAGTGTCACGCCGGACCCGTGCAGGTCATCCAGCATGGTCTCGACCTGCCGTGTCGCGCCGGGATCAAGCGCCGACGTGGGCTCGTCCAGAAACAGCAGGTCGGGTTCCAGCGCGGCCGCGCGCGTGATGGCGAGCCGCTGCTGTTCGCCGCCGGACAGCACCCGTGCGGGACGATGCGCCAGGTCGCCGAGGCCGAAGCGCGCCAGGGCGGCCTGCGCCCGGTCGCGCACTTCCGATCGCGGAAACCGCGCGGCGGAAAGCGCGTGTTCGATATTGGCCAGCACCGAGCGCCGCAGCATCACCGGTTTCTGAAACACCAGCGCGTGGCGTTTGCGGTCGTCGATATAGCCATCGCCGAATGACCACCGGACCGAACCCGCCGCCGGTTTCAGCAGCCCGTGCAGGAGCCGCAAGGTCAACGACTTGCCGGCGCCGTTCGGACCGACCAGCGCCAGCAGCTCCCCGCGCGGGATCGAGATATCGACGCCATTCAGCAGCCGCTTTCCATCCGCTTCGAAGGTCAGGCCGCTCGCGGCCAGCGGCAGGATGCTGGGCGTATCGCGCATCACGCCGGTCCCATATAACGCCGCCCAACGCGGCTGGCGCCGAACACGAACACGTTGATCAGGAAGGTCAGGGCCAGCAGCACGATGCCCAGCCCGAGAGCCACCACGAGATCGCCCTTGGATGTTTCCAGTGCAATCGCCGTCGTCATGGTCCGCGTGTGCCCGGCAATATTGCCGCCGACGATGAAAACCGCGCCGACCTCCGCCGAGGCGCGCCCGAACCCGGCCAGCAGTGCGACCGCCAGCGCAAACCGCGCATCATAGAGCAGCGTCGGGATGGCGGCCCGGCCGGTCTGGCCCAGCGATGTCAGATGGTCGCGGTATTCCAGCCAGAGGTCCTCGATCACCTGCCGCGTCAGCGCGATGACGATCGGCAGCACGAGGATGGTCTGGGCGATAATCATTGCCGTCGGCGTGAACAGGAAGCCGAGCGACCCCAGCGGTCCGGAGCGCGACAGCATCAGGTATACGGCGAGGCCGGCGACAACCGGCGGCAACCCCATCAGCGCATTGACGATAACGATCACCACCGCGCGGCCCGGAAACCGGTTCATCGCCAACAATGCGCCGGCCGGCATGCCGATGACCGCGGCAATCATCACCGCGGTGAGCGAAACCTGCAGCGACAGACCGACGATCCCGAGGAATTCCGGATCAAGATCCAGGATCATGGCCATCGCGGCCGTAAATGCGCCGTCGGACATTTAAGGATAACCGAATATAGTTGTTGTTTTTCTGCGTTGATATACGAATAGAATTTCGGTACTCACAAGTAATAAAATTTACGCAGAAAGATGCATATTAATGCATGATGATTCATACCTGACGACCGAGGAAGCCGGGGAATATCTTCGAATCAAGGCACGCAAGGTGTATGAACTTGCCGCCGAAGGGGCGATTCCCTGTTCCAAGGTGACGGGAAAATGGCTGTTCCCGCGCGCGGCGCTGGACCGTTGGATCGCGCTGGGCCTGTCATCGCCCGACGGATTTTCGGAAGCATCGCCACCGGCTATCATGGGCGGCTCGACTGACCCGCTGCTGGAATGGGCCGTGCGCCAGTCGGGATCGGGCCTTGCCAGCCTGCCGGAAGGCAGCGAATCCGGACTTCGCCGCCTCGCCCGCGATGAAATTGCCATCGCCGCCATCCACATGCATCGCGACAGCGGCGATGATTCCGCCGCCAATATCGACGCGGTCCGCACCGTGCCGGGGCTGCATGACAGCGTGGTCATCGCCTTCTGCAAGCGCGAACAGGGGCTGGTGACGGCGCCGGGCAATCCGCTCGGCATCGCCTCCCTGTCCGACGCCGTCGGCAAGCGCGCCCGCGCCATGTTCCGACAGCCGGGTGCCGGGGCGCAGCTTCTGCTGCAACGTCTGCTGGCCGCCTACGATATCGAACCGGAACAGGTCACCACCGCCGACGGCATCGCCGCGACCGGCCAGGACCTTGCGCTCGCCATCCAGGCCGGCGCCGCGGACTGGGGCATCGTGACCCGGGCCGTCGCGGAAACGCATGGGCTGGGCTACACGCCGATCACCTGGGAAAACTTTGACCTCGTCGTCCGGCGCCGGACCTATTTCGAACCGGGCATACAGGCGCTGATGCGCTTTCTGCCATCGGCCGGTTTCCGGGAACGGACCGCTGCGCTGGGCGGATACGACATCACAGAGATCGGTAGCGTCCGCCACAATACCTGACGAAATCGTCCTGCGGCCTTGCGGTCCGTTCGCGCATGAATTAAGGCCATGCTTCCGCTGCTGACAAAGATTTTAGGGAGCCCGCGATGGCGAACAGTGAACCCAAGTCCGATGGCCCCCTGACCGGCCTGCGCGTCCTGGAGATCGGCCATTTCATCGCCGCACCGTTCTGCACCCGGGTACTGGGCGACATGGGCGCGGACATTATCAAGATTGAACCGCCGACAGGCGACCCGATCCGGACCTGGGGCCAGCAGCGCGACGGCCATTCGCCCTGGTGGTCGCAGCACGCCCGCAACAAGCGCTGCATCACGCTGAACCTGAAGCATGAAAAAGCGCGGGAGATCGTCATCAAACTGGCTGGTGAATGCGATGCGGTCGTCGAGAACTTCCGGCCCGGTCAGTTGGAGCGGCTTGGCCTTGGACCAGATGTCCTGCGCCGGAACCGGCCGGACCTCGTCATCGCCCATATCTCGGGCTACGGGCAGGACGGGCCCTACCGGGACCGCGCCTCCTTCGGCGTGATCGGCGAGGCGATCGGCGGCATCCGCCACCTCACGGACCATCCGCCCGGCATGTCCGAGCTGCCGCCGGTGCGGGTCGGCGTCAGCATCGGCGATTCCATCGCCGGCCTGTATGGCGCATTCGGTGTGATGTCGGCGCTGTGGCAGCGCGACCGCGCCGGCGGCGACCGCCGCCCGCGCAGCCTTGACGTCGCGCTGACCGATTCCGTGTTCAGTATGACCGAAGGCATGCTGCCCGAATACAGCGTCTTCGGTACGATCAAGCAGCCGGCCGGCTCCAGCATCGAAACGGCCTCGCCGACCAACGCCTATCCCACATCCGACGGCAAATGGATCCTTGTCGCCGCCAATTCGGACCCGCTGTTCGCGCGGCTGTCGAAGACCATGGGAATGCCGGGGCTGATCGACGATCCGGATTACATCGGCAACCAGGCGCGGGTCCGCAACAAGCCGGCGCTGGACCGTTTGATCGGCGAATGGACGGCGAGCATGACTGCCGATGAAGCGGAAACGGTGCTGGCGGACGCGGATATACCAAGCTGTCTGGTCTATACCGTCGCCGACTGCGCCGCCGACCCGCAATACCGGCATCGCGAGATGGTGAAGGAGGTCGAGGACCCGTATTTCGGCAAAATGCTGCAAACGGGGATCATCCCCGCCATCCCTGAAGACCCCGGCGCCATCCGCTGGACCGGGCCGGCAATCGGCGCGCATACCGACGAGGTGCTGTCGGCGCTGCTGGACCTGTCGCTGGACGACATCAAGGCCTTGCGCAAGGACGGCGCCATCTGAACGGCGCCACTTGCCGTCAGCGTACCGTTTCATACCCCGGTATGCCGCGTTGCCGGATTTCCGCGCCACAGCCCGCGCCGAACCAATCCGCAAGGAATGCCGGGGTGCTGTTCCGGCAGCAGAGGTTGGCGCTTCAGGCCAAAAGTGTCCTTCCGGGCGATCGGTGGCGGATTTATCCCTTGACCTTCAACCGAATCGCTTTGCGGATCGCGTTCTGCATCTTGACTGTGAGCTTCATCGGGTTCCAAAGTGACGGGGTCTGACGAAAATCACGAAGGGGCAGTTTGACACCAATTTATCGAAAACACCCTTAACCTTTTGGTGTCATTGCAATTATTTAACTCAACGGAATTACAACCAGTAACGGGGGATGAGTAAAATGACCAAGATTACCGGTGCGCACCTTATCGCAAGGAGCCTCAAACAACAGGGGATCGACCATCTGTTCGGCGTCGTCGGCTTTCCCGTCGGCCCGATTGCAGTGGCGGCACAGAAAGAAGGCATAAAATACGTCGGCATGCGGAACGAGCAGGCCGCCTCCTATGCCGCGCAGGCTTACGGATACATGACCGGCCGTCCGGGCGCCTGTATCGTGGTTACGGGGCCCGGTGTTGTGCACGGCCTGGCGGGTCTGGCCAATGCCCAGCAGAACTGCTGGCCGATGATCCTGATTGGCGGCGCCTCCGAAACCTATCGCGGCGGCATGGGCGCGTTCCAGGAGGAACGCCAGGTCCTGATCGCCACGCCGTTCTGCAAGTTTGCGCACGGTATCGAAAGCGTCCAGCGCATCCCCTATTACGTTGAAATGGCCACCCGGCACGCCACATTCGGCCGCCCGGGCGCCTGCTATCTCGATATGCCGGACGACATCATCACCGGCGAATGCGACCTTGACGACGTCGTCCAGGTCGAGCGTGTCGGCGAACCGCCGCGCATGATCGCGCCGACGGAGAATATCGACGCGGCGCTGGACCTGCTCGAAGGCGCCGAGCGGCCGCTCGTCCTTGTCGGCAAGGGCATGGCCTGGGCGCGCGCCGAAGACGAGGTGCGCGACTTCATCGACCGCACGCAACTGCCGTTCGTACGCTCCCCCATGGGCAAGGGCGTCGTGCCGGATGACCATCCGCTCGCCGCATCCGCGGCCCGGACCCTCGCATTGCAGCAGGCAGACGTCGTCTTCCTGATGGGCGCCCGGTTCAACTGGATCTTCCATTTCGGCCTGGCGCCGCGCTTCGCGCCGGACGTCAAGGTGATCCAGCTCGACATTTCTCCGGAGGAGATCGGGCATAACAAGCAATCGGAAGTGGCGCTTGTCGGTGACGGCAAGGCGATCATGGGCCAGATAAACCAGGCCCTTGAAGGACGGCAGTGGTTCTATCCGAAGGACACACCATGGCGCACGGCGCTCAGTGACAAGATATCGTCGAACGTCAAGACGCTCGAACCGCAGCTCAACGACGACCAGGGCCCCGCAAACTACTACCGGGCCCTGCGCGACGTGGCGGCCTGGATGCCGAAAAACGCCGTGCTGAGCGCCGAGGGTGCCGGCACGATGGATATCGGGCTCACCATGCTGCCGGTTTCCGACGCACGCTCCTGCCTGAATGCCGGTACATACGGCACGATGGGTGTGGGCCTCGGTCACGCCATCGCCGCGTGTATTGTCAATCCGGACCGGCCGGTCATCCACCTGTCGGGCGATTCGGCCATCGGCTTCTCCGGCATGGAGATGGAAACCCTGGTTCGGTATAACCTGCCAGCCAAGATCGTGGTGCTCAACAATGGCGGCATCGGGCCGGGTGAGGCGGAAATCCCGGAAGATCCGATGATGAAAATGAAGCCGAACGCGCTGATCTACGGTGCACGCTACGACAAGATGATGGAGGATTTCGGTGGCAAGGGCTTCTTTGTCCAGTATCCGAAGGATATCCCGGCGGCGCTCGAAAAGGCCATGGCCTTCGACGGACCGGCGCTGGTCAACATCGTGATCTCGCAAAGCTCGTCCCGGAAGCCACAACAGTTCACGTGGCATCAGTAGGACGTTACACCCGGAAA
>CAXBEC010000054.1:0-10199 GCA_963974145.1 uncultured Alphaproteobacteria bacterium
CAGTAAAGGTGCCGGATCCCAAGTTTTCCAGCCAGACAAAGGACAAGCTCGTGTCCTCCGAAGTCCGCAACGTGGTCGAATCCGTGGTCAATGACCGGCTCGCCCAGTGGTTCGAGGAGCACCCGGCGGAAGCGCGGCAGATCCTGCAGAAGGTCGTGGAAGCAGCTGCCGCCCGCGAGGCGGCGAAAAAGGCCCGCGAACTGACCCGACGCAAGGGTGCGCTGGATATATCCAGTCTGCCCGGCAAGCTGGCGGATTGCCAGGAGCGGGACCCGGCGCATGCTGAAATCTTCATCGTCGAGGGTGATTCCGCCGGTGGTTCCGCAAAACAGGGACGGGAGCGCAAGTCCCAGGCGATCCTGCCATTGCGCGGCAAGATTTTGAATGTCGAGCGCGCCCGGTTCGATAAAATGCTGGGTTCTTCTGAAATAGGCACGTTGATCACGGCGCTGGGCACCGGGATCGGGCATGACGATTTCAATGCCGATAAATGCCGTTATCACCGCATTATCATCATGACGGACGCCGACGTCGACGGTAGCCATATCCGTACCCTGCTGCTGACGTTCTTCTTCCGTCAGATGCCGGAGCTCGTGGAACGCGGGTATCTTTACATTGCACAGCCGCCATTGTACCGGGCCAAGAAAGGCAATTCCGGCGTTTATCTGAAAGATGACCGCGAACTGGAAGAATTCCTGATCCGCGATGGCGTGACCGGTGCGACATTGGTTCTGGGCGATGATGAAGAGCTGGCGGGAGAGGATCTGTATCAGGCTGTCACGGAAGCGCGGGTCGCAGCACAACTGATGGAGCCACTGATACGCAAGGTCGGCAACCGCACCGTCGTCGAACAGACGGCGATTGTCGGTGCGTTGAATCCATCGATCCTGTCGGATCCGGAACGTGCCGGCGAAACCGCCGCCTATATAGCACAGCGTCTTGATCTCCTTTCACCGGAAACCGAACGGGGCTGGAAAGGCACGCCACAGGATGATGGCGGATTATCGTTCAGCCGGACTCTGCGTGGCGTCACCCAGAGTTTCAGTGTCGATGGTGACGTGATCCGAAGCGCCGAAGCGCGGCGACTGGACGGGCTTGCCGCCGAACTGCAGGCGAAGTACGGGCACCAGAACGTGGTCTTGCGCACCAAGGACGGCGAAACTCGGGTTTCAAGTCCGATCGATCTGCTGGATCAGGTTACGGCACTGGGCCGCAAGGGCATCGCCATTCAACGCTATAAGGGTTTGGGAGAAATGAATCCCGACCAGCTTTGGGAGACCACCCTTGACCCGAATGCACGGACCTTGTTGCAGGTAAGAGTGAGCCACGAAATGGAAGCAGCAGACCTGTTTTCGACGCTCATGGGGGATGTGGTGGAGCCACGCCGGGACTTTATCCGGGCGAATGCGCTGAAGGTCGCGAATCTGGATGTTTAAACACGGTCGGGCCTGCCCGGTTTAACCCGTCATTGTACGAATTGGATTAAACCGTTACAAAAGTTAGGTACCGAATCACGGTGGGTAATTACTTAGTAAGGCGGGTCCTGCTTTCAGGTCGCCGCGATGGGGATGGGGCGTGAAATTAACACAAAACAGTTTCTCATATGAGGAATTGCTCACATGTGCACATGGCACGCTGTTCGGGCCGGGCAATGCCCAGCTGCCATTGCCGCCAATGCTGATGCTGGACCGGATTACGTCAATTACCGAAGACGGTGGCGAATACGGCAAAGGCCAGATCATTGCCGAGCTGGACATCAATCCCGAGCTCTGGTTTTTCAAGTGCCATTTCGAAAATGATCCGGTTATGCCGGGCTGCCTGGGGCTCGATGCGATGTGGCAGCTCGTCGGGTTCTTTCTCGGATGGCTGGGTGGTATCGGCAGGGGCCGCGCGCTCGGCGTTGGCGAGGTAAAATTTACCGGCCAGGTTCTGGAAACGGCCAAGAAAGTGACATACGTCATCAACCTCAAGCGCGTCATGATGCGCAAACTGGTGCTTGGTGTTGCCGATGGCGAAATGCGGGTCGATGGCGAGCCGATCTACGAAGCCAAGAACATGAGGGTTGGCCTGTTTACAGCGGCTGAAGGATCATAGGCCTGTCCAGTATCGACGCCGAAATTTTCGGGTCGCGGATCGCGCAGTAACAAAAAAGTTAAAGTGCCGATTGTCGTCAAACCCGGTATGCTGAACTATACGGTTGGGAGGAAGGCGCAAAACAGGATTGATGCGATCTGTAACTGGTACTCTTGTCGATCCGGTTGTTTTGTGTGAGGTACTTAATTGGGAACGGGTTCGGACACATATCACGCAGATCTGTGACATCCCGCTCCAGCGAGGCATAAACGATGCGACGTGTCGTAGTTACCGGTATCGGGATTGTATCCAGTATCGGAAATAACAAGGAAGAAGTGCTCGATTCGCTGATAGCGGGTCGGTCAGGTATCGAATATTGCGAAACCTACAAGGAATTGGGGTTTCGCAGCCATGTGCATGGCGCACCCAAGATAAACCTTGAAGACAGGCTCGACCGCAAGACCATGCGGTTCATGGGCGATGGCGCCGCCTATAATTATATTGCGATGGAAGAGGCGATTGCCGATTCCGGCCTGGAAGAAGGCGACATCACCAACGAACGGACCGGTTTGATTATGGGATCGGGCGGTCCATCGATGCGGAACATGGTCGCCGCTGTCGATACCATGCGCGAAAAAAACGCCAAACGGGTCGGCCCCTTCGTTGTTCCCAAGGTCATGTCGAGCACGAATTCCGCAACACTTGCCACCCCTTTTCACATCCATGGTGTCAACTATTCGATCAGTTCCGCCTGCTCAACCAGCGCACACTGCATCGGCAATGCCTCCGAACTGATCCAGTGGGGCAAACAGGACATCGTTTTCGCTGGTGGCGGCGAGGAACTGCACTGGTCGTTTACGCTATTATTCGACGCCATGCCGGCCCTGTCGTCCAAGTATAACGATACACCGGCGGTCGCGAGCCGGGCCTTCGACAAGAACCGCGATGGCTTTGTTATTGCCGGTGGGGGCGGCGTTGTCGTGCTGGAAGAGCTCGAACATGCCAAAGCGCGTGGCGCCAAAATTTACGGCGAAGTCGCCGGTTATGGCGCCACATCCGACGGTTATGACATGGTCCAGCCTTCGGGCGAGGGTGCGGCACGTTGCATGCGACAGGCATTGTCCACGGTTGTCGACGGCAAGATCGATTATATCAATGCGCACGGCACGTCCACGCCGATCGGTGATGTTAAGGAATTGCAGGCGGTCCGCGAAGTTTTTGGCGTTGACGTTCCCGCCATCAATTCAACGAAATCCCTGACCGGGCATTCGCTGGGCGCCGCCGGGGCGCAGGAGTCGATTTATTCGCTGCTGATGATGAACAACCGTTTTCTGGCAGCCTCCGCGCATATCGACGAACTGGATCCGGCAGCGGCCGATTTCCCGATAATCATGGAACGCCGGGATGACGTAACATTGAATTATGTCATGTCCAACAGCTTCGGTTTCGGCGGCACGAACGCCACGCTGGTCTTCAAGCGTTACGACGAATAACCAACCAGCACAGAGTTGTGCAACAGACAAAAGGGGGATCACCGGGTTTACCCATTCCGGGGACCGGTGAATAAGGCCGAATGACCACAACGCAAGGCTTGATGGTTGGCAAGCGCGGTTTGATTCTGGGCGTTGCGAATGATCATTCGATCGCATGGGGCATCGCACAGACACTGGCGGCACATGGGGCAGAACTGGCGTTCACGTTTCAGGATGAAAATCTTGAACGGCGCGTACGGCCATTGGCGGCGTCTGTGAACGCATCCTTGGTCCTGCCCTGCGATGTTGCCGACCAGACCAGCATTGACGCCGTTTTCGAAAAGATCACGACGGAATGGGGGCAACTGGACTTCGTCGTGCATGCTATCGCCTTTTCCGACAAGGCCGAACTGAACGGCCGGTATTCCCAAACGACGCGCGATAATTTCGCGCGGACGATGGATATATCCTGCTATTCGTTGACTGCCATTGCACGGGCTGCGGCAGCGCTGATGCCGGCCGGAGGCAGCATCCTGACGCTGACCTATGCCGGCGCACGCCGCGTCATGCCGAATTACAATGTCATGGGCGTCGCCAAGGCAGCGCTGGAAGCAAGTGCCCGGTACCTGGCAACCGACCTGGGCCCCCAGGGCATCCGGGTCAATGCGCTATCGGCCGGCCCCATGCGCACTCTGGCAGGCGCCGCAATCGGCGGATCACGGTTCGTATACAAGTGGCAGGCCGACAACTCACCCCTGCGACGGAATGTGACGCTTGATGAAATCGGCGGTGCCGCGCTGTATCTGTTGTCGGATCACGGCAAAGGCACGACCGGCGAAATCCTGCATGTCGATGCGGGATACAATATTGTCGGGATGCTGGCAGATAGCTGACCCGTCCGGCCAATCAGCCAGACTCATAAAAAAGGGCGGTGAGGAAACTCACCGCCCTTTAATTATTTTATGGCTGACGCCTAACGGCGGCCGCCACCTTCGCGAGGCGTCTCGCCCAGGTCTTCACCTGTTTCCTGGTTTACCGCCCGCATCGACAGCTTGACCTTGCCGCGATCATCGATTGCCAGGACCTTGACCTTGACTTCCTGACCTTCGCTGACGACGTCGCCAACCGAGCCGACCCGTTCCTTCGCCAGTTCGGAAATATGGACCAGGCCATCCCGAGCGCCGAAGAAGTTCACGAACGCGCCGAAATCCATGATCTTTACGATCTTGCCGTCATAAATGACGCCGACTTCCGGTTCAGCAACGATGGAGTGAATCCACTTCACCGCTTTATCGCCCGCTTCCGCATCGACGGCGGCGACCTTGACGGTGCCATCGTCCTCGATATCGATCTTGGCGCCGGTCACTTCGCAGATTTCGCGAATAACCTTGCCGCCCGCCCCGATGATGTCGCGGATCTTGTCGCGCGGTACGGTCATGGTCGTGATACGCGGCGCATGTTCCGACACGCTCTGACGGACCGCCGTGATGCCGGCTTCCATTTCATTCAGGATGTGAATCCGGCCCTGCTGCGCCTGCGCCAGGGCAATCTTCATGATCTCCTCGGTGATCGAGGTGATCTTGATGTCCATCTGCAGGGCAGTAATGCCAAGTTCCGTACCCGCGACCTTGAAATCCATATCGCCCAGGTGATCTTCGTCGCCAAGGATATCCGACAGGACGGCAAATTCATCGCCTTCCTTGATCAGACCCATGGCAATACCCGCACAGGACCGGACCAGCGGCACACCCGCATCCATCAGCGACATGGACGAGCCGCAAACGGTTGCCATCGAGGAAGAACCATTGGATTCGGTAACTTCCGAAACGACGCGAAGCGTGTAGGGAAAATCCGCCTTGGATGGCAGAAGCGGATGAATGGCCCGCCAGGCCAGCTTGCCATGCCCGATTTCACGACGTCCCGGCGACCGCAGGAACGACGCCTCGCCGACCGAATAGGGCGGGAAGTTATAATGCAGCATGAAGTGCTCGCGGTATTCGCCTTCGAGCGCATCGATGATCTGTTCATCCTGACCCGTACCAAGCGTGGTAACAACGAGTGCCTGGGTTTCCCCGCGGGTAAACAGCGCCGAACCATGGGCGCGATCCAGAATGCCGACTTCGGCGGCAATCGGCCGGACGGACTTGGTATCGCGACCATCGATCCGCATGCCGGTTTTCAGGATATTGCCGCGAACGACGTCCTTTTCCAGCTTCTTCATCATGCCGCCGGCAAGCTGGGCATTGTAGTCATCGCCCATTTCTTCAGCCAGTGCCTTGAAGGCAGCGTCCTTGGCCGCGGACAATGCTTCGACCCGGTCCTGCTTGACCGTTATGGCATATGCTTCTCGAATGGAGGCTTCCGCCAGTTCTTTCAGCCGCGCCTTTACCGAGACTTCGGCTTCCGGCGGTGGCGGCACGTCCCAGGGCTCTTTCGCACAGGTTTCGGCCAACTGAATAATCAGGTCAATAACCTTCTGGAATTCCTGGTAACCGAACATAACGGCACCAAGCATGACTTCTTCGTCGAGTTCGGAAGCTTCCGATTCGACCATCAACACGCCTTCCTGCGTGCCCGCGACAAGCAGGTCCAGCGTGCTGTCCGGCAGCTGGTCGGCGAGCGGGTTCAGGACATACTTCCCGTCGATATAACCGACGCGGGCACCGCCGAGCGGGCCCAGGAAGGGAATACCGGAAATCGTCAGCGCAGCAGCGGCGCCAATCAGGGCCGGGACATCCGGATCATTTTCAAGGTCATGCGCCAGAACGGTACAAATGACCTGCGTTTCGTTGCGGAACCCTTCGGCGAACAGCGGCCGGATCGGCCGATCAATCAGTCGCGAGGTCAGGGTTTCCTTTTCATTCGGGCGGCCTTCCCGCTTGAAAAATCCGCCGGGAATTTTGCCGGCGGCAAATGTCTTTTCCTGGTAATTGATCGTCAGCGGGAAAAAATCGATCCCTGCTTTCGGCTGCTTCTGCGCGACGGCGGTGCACAGCACCTTGGTGTCGCCATAGGTTACCAGCACGGCTCCGTCAGCCTGACGGGCGATCTTGCCGGTTTCAAGAACGAGGCGCCTGCCGCCCCACATCATTTCCTTCTTCTTCACATCGAACATCTATCGTCCTTCACATACGGTCATACGAAAACCGCGGCCATGGACCCATGCCCATAGCCGGTTTACCAATGGCGCCTCGCCGCATTTTGCGACGATACGGAGCCATGGCCTGGTTTCCGAAACTGGTTCATGCATTCTGGAACGGGCGTCATAACGCATGACATAATTGCGCCCGTCCTGCCGGCGCTGCTAACGGCGCAGCCCCAGCCGATTAATGAGCGCTTCATAGCGCTCCTGGCTCTTGCGTCTGGTGTAGTCAAGCAGACGACGCCGTTGTCCGACCATGATCAAGAGGCCGCGGCGGGAATGAAAATCCTTTTTATGCGTCTGCAGGTGTTCCGTCAGATTGCGAATCCGCTCGGTCAGAACGGCAACCTGTACCTCCGGCGACCCTGTGTCGCCAGATTTCGTTGCGAACTCGCTAATGAGTTCCTGTTTCTTTTCAGCCGTAATCGACATCGATTACTCCTTGAAATTAGAGGTTCAAAACGCGGAAGGGTTTCACCTCACCAGCCGCATAATGCGCAAGCGCCACGGGTTTGGTTTTGGTTTTGGCCAAGACCGTATCGCCCTGATTGAATTCGGCGATACGCTGAAGGTCCACCTTCTGCAACAAAGATACCGCCCGGCCATTACGCAGCAGGGCGGCTTCCGATTCGGTTACAACCAGTGCCGGGATGTCGTCCAGCGCGGTTTCAACCGGTAACAGCTTTTCTTCTCGGGCTGCAATTTGCCCAAATGACTCCAATTCGTCCAGCGAAATCGCATCGGCCTCGGTAAACGGGCCAACGGCGGTACGGCGCAACGCGGATACATGTCCGACAGATCCGGTCGCGCGGGCGATATCACGGGCCAGGGCACGCATATAGGCGCCCTTGCCGCTGGTAACCGAAAAAATCGTGTGATCCCCGTCCGGCATATCCGCGATGTGGATGTCATAAATGTCTATCGGGCGTGGCGCCAGGTCGACAGGTTTGTTGTCCCGGGCCAGGTCATATGCCCGGTTGCCGTTGATTTTAATGGCGGAAAACTTTGGCGGCGTTTGCTGGATTCGGCCTCTGAAGGCGGCAAGCGCCCGCTCCACATCATCCGGACCCGGCCGGAGATCGCTATGTTCAATCGGATCGCCTTCGATATCATCGGTATCGGTTTCAATGCCCCAACGCAGGGTAAAATGATACGATTTCGTGCCGTCCATAACATGGGAAACGGTTTTCGTTGCTTCGCCGAACGCAATTGGCAACAGGCCGGTTGCGATGGGATCGAGCGTGCCGCCATGCCCGGCCTTGCGCGCATCGAACAGCCGCTTTGCCCGGTTTACCGCACCGGTTGAGGTTATGCCACTGGCCTTGTCGAGGATGAGCCAGCCGTTGACGACCTGGCCCTTCTGCCTACGACCCATCCTCGTCTCCCTCTCGCCGTAAATCCTGGGCGACTTTCGGGTGCCGCAACAGGGCATCGATGCTGGTCGCCCGGTTGAAGCTCTGGTCGACTTCGAAGGACAGGCGCGGCGCGTGTTTCAACTGGGTCTCCGCGGCAATAGCGCTGCGCAAAAACGCGGCCGCGCGTCGCAACGCAGTTACGATGTCGTCGGCATCACCGCCGCCAAGCGGCATGACATAGGCCGTCGCATTCTTGAGGTCCGGACTGACCCGGATTTCACTGACTGTGATGGACACGTTCTGTACAACCGGATCTCGAAGGACACCACGTGACAGCACATCGACCAGTGCGTGGCGCAGGGATTCGCCGACGCGCAACTGCCGTTGAGAAGGAGATCTGTTTTTACGCATAACATTTATATCCGCGTAGCCCGAACGGCGGGGCACCGCGACAGGCGCTGAAATTGCCAAAAACGGGTCCTATAATTCGCGCTGGATCTCTTCGACTTCGTAACATTCGATGACATCGCCCTGTTTGATGTCATTGTAATTTTCGAATGCTATGCCGCACTCATACCCGTTCTGCACTTCCCGGACATCATCCTTGAAGCGTTTGAGCGTCTTGAGCGCGCCATCGAAGATAACCACGTCGTCCCGCAGCAGGCGCACCTTGGTGCCCCGGCGAATATAACCCTCGGTGACGTAACAGCCGGCAACCTTGCCGGTTTTCGTGATATTGAAGACTTCGCGCAGATCTGCGTATCCGATGATTTTCTCTTTTATTTCCGGCGCCAGCATTCCGCTCATCAGACCCCGCATGTCATCGATCAGGTCATAAATGATCGAGTAGTAACGGATATCGACATGTTCCTGCTTGGCAAGCGTGCGTGCCTGCGGGTTGGCGCGGACGTTAAAGCCCAGAATGATGGCCTGCGATGCCCCGGCAAGTGCAACGTCGGATTCGGAAATCCCGCCGACGCCGGAATGCAGGATGGCGCATTTGACTTCGTCAGTTTCCATACCCTTCAGGGCGGCAGAAATAGCTTCAACAGAGCCTTGCACGTCGCCCTTCAGGAGGATCGGCATAGAGGCTGCCTCGCCATCCTTGATACGGTCAAACATCTGTTCAAGCGTTCCGCGCGAGCCAACGGCAATCTGGGCGTCGCGCGCCTTGCGCTGCCGATACGCGGCGATTTCACGGGCCTTGGATTCGTCGGCGACAACGGCAAAATCGTCGCCCGCGGCCGGCGCGCCTTGGGCACCCAGAACCTCGACAGGCATCGATGGACCGGCTTCCTGCACGTTTTCACCGTGGTCGTTGATCAGGGCGCGAACGCGTCCCCATTCGGCGCCGGCAATGAAAATATCACCAACGCGCAGCGTTCCACGCGTGACCAGTACCGTTGCGACTGCACCGCGTCCGTGCTCCAGCCGGGCTTCGACGACAGCGCCCTGGGCTGCGCGATCCGGATTTGCGCTCAACTCCATCAATTCTGCCTGAAGCACAATGGCTTCTTCCAGCGCTTCGATATTGGTTCCGACGGTCGCGGATATTTCGACATCCTGAACATCGCCGCCCAGCGTCTCGACCACAATTTCATGCGACAGCAATTCATTGCGGATCTTGTTCGGGTCCGCATTGGGCCGGTCGATCTTGTTGATCGCGACGATGATTGGCACACCGGCCGCCTTGGCGTGGCTGATGGCTTCGACTGTTTGCGGCTGCACGGTGTCGTCCGCGGCGATAACAAGTACGACAATATCGGTTACGCTGGCACCACGCGCACGCATGGCGGTAAACGCCTCATGGCCCGGGGTGTCCAGGAACGTGATGACGGCGCCCGTCGACAGCTTTACCTGATACGCGCCGATATGCTGGGTAATACCCCCGGCCTCTCCGGACACGACATTGGCTTTTCGCAGGGTATCGAGCAACGAGGTCTTGCCGTGATCGACATGGCCCATCACGGTGACGATCGGCGCCCGGGATATCAGCGATTCTTCAGTATCGATTTCACCTTCGATACCGATTTCAACATCGGATTCAGCAACGCGGCGAATGTTGTGGCCAAATTCAGCGACAACGAGTTCGGCCGTGTCCGCGTCAATCGTCTGGTTCGCGGTGACCATGACACCGGATTTCATCAGCGTCTTGAT
>CAXBEC010000055.1:0-10106 GCA_963974145.1 uncultured Alphaproteobacteria bacterium
CTGTTCTGTCTGCCGGAAAATGGAGCGCCACCTCCGTGCCACTGGATTCAATGCTGCTGATCGACAGCTGGCCGCCATGAATTTCGATAAGGGCGCTGGCGATGCTGAGGCCCAGTCCCAGACCATCCGGCTTGATATACCCGTTTGACCGGGTGACCTGCCGAAACGGTGTTGCGACAGCGGCGAGATGCTCTTTGGGGATGCCGGCGCCATCATCGACAATTCGAATGTTGATCTGGCCATGTGATGATTCAAACGCTTTGATCGTTATCCGGCCATTGTCAGCGGTGAATTTGATCGCATTCGAAATGATATTCAGCAGGACCTGCTGAATGGCGCGCCGGTCCGCGAACAGTTGCGGCAGCGAAGGGTCGAACTCAAGCTGAATATCCCTACGAGTCGCCTCTGTCCGGGGGAGCCGGGATGCGACGACATCTTTGGTCAGTTCAAGCAGGTCGAACGCCGATTCGTCCAATTCGTAGCTGTTGATGTCGATTTGCGTGAAATCCAGTACGTCGCGAATCAGTTTATGCAGATGGCGTCCGGACACCTCGATCTCCGAAAGGTAATCCGACTGCTTCTCGGCAGTATCGCCGTTAATCAGTCCGGGGTTTCCTGCGCTGATCAGGTTGCGCAACACCTCTGAAAATCCAACGATGGCGTTCAAGGGCGTCAGCAGTTCATGCGAGATATTCATCAGGAATTGCGTCTTGGCGGAGTTCGCGACTTCGGCGCGTTGTTTTTCGACCCGCAACTTGGCCAGGAGGTTTTCCTTCTCGGCGGTTTCCGCCCGAACCCGGTTAAGCACTCTGTTATACCGTTGGGCGACGACACCGGCGCGCGTATTCGGTTCGACAGAAACAGGTTTTGCCAGGCTGCCGTCCCGTGCGTGGCGTTCAAGTTCGTCGAGCAGCACCTGCATGGCCGATTCATGTCCATGCTCGGAGAAATCAAGTCCGCGCAATTCCTCGCGCGCGGAAACACGCAGGGGATAGAACAGGTTTATGGTACGTAATCCGACATAGGAAATGCCGAAAGCGTATACGGCGGCGGCCCCGACACCCTGCAACTGAATCAGGAACTGATCCCATCGCCCGGCGCCGCCCTGAAATGCGGCCATATCGCCGAATAGGGCGACGGCCAGCGTACCCCATATGCCCGCGGCCAGATGAACAGGAATCGCCGACACGGCGTCGTCGATACGGAAATGGTCGAGAAGCCTTTGCGCAGCGAGGCATATCCAGCCACCGACCGCACCGATTATGAGAGCATCATGGATGCTGACAATATGGCAGTTTGCCGTGATCGCAACGAGCCCCGCCAGCACGCCGTTGATCATGCTGGGTACTTCGGGCTGTCGGCCGCGAATGATGAACAGGGCCATGACGGCAAGCCCGCCTGCGGCCGGGGCCATCAGTGTATTCAACAGGACACCGGGAACCGATTCATCGAATGCCAGCACTGATCCGCCGTTGAATCCGAACCATCCGATCCACAGGAAAAATGCGCCGGCGATAGACAGTGACAGGTCACTGGCGGCGAAGCGGTTTCGGTTCCGGGAAAAGCGGCCGAGGCGCGGACCAATGACCAGTACCGCGCTCAACGCAATCCATCCGCCGATACTGTGCACGACAGTGGAGCCGGCGAAATCGATGAATCCGGCCTTCTCCAGCCAGCCGGTGGGCTGACCGGACAGCAATCCACCCCAGACCCAGTGCCCGAAAACCGGATATATGACACTGGCGCCCAGGATCGCGATGGCGACGTAGCCGAAGAAAGTTGCCCGTTCCGCGATGGCGCCTGAAACGATCGTGATGGCGGTACTGCAGAAAGCAAGCTGGAAGAAAAAGAATACCTTGGTCCATGGCGTTGCAGCCTCGAGGCTGGCAAAGAACCCGTCAAAACCGATCAGTGGGCCCGCTTCCGCGCCAAACATCAGGCCGAACCCGATTGCCCAGAAGACGGCGGCGCTGACGCAGAAATCCATCATGTTCTTGATGGCAATATTGATGCTGCTCTTCGCGCGTACCAAACCCGTTTCGAGCCACAGGAAGCCCGCCTGCATCAGCAGTACGAGAAAAGTGCATAGCAGGATCCATGATACCGAAGAAGACAACACCTTGTTCCGCTTGACTAAGAATCAGTTTTCGAATTCCTAAGAGGAGCCTTAATCTGATTAATATTTTGTTTATAGAACCGGGTTATCGAACGCTTTTCAACGCCCGGGCGAAACTTGGGCAGGTTGCGTGAGGCGCCGCTTGCGGGGCGGTTCAGCGTTGTGCCTGGTTGCCTGGTGCGGTCAGGCCCGCGGCACCCCAACGGGCAGGGTGGCCGCGTTCATACTGGCGGGGATAAGTGACGTTCGCACCAAGCTCCAGGGCGGCGCGCATCGGCCAGTGCGGATTGAACAGCATCGGCCGGGCCAGCGCCACGGCATCCGCCTGCCCGCTGCGCAGGATGGTTTCCGCCTGCAGCGGTTCGCTGATTTCACCGACAGCTACGACGGCCATACCCACCTCGGCCTTCACGGTGGCGGCGAAACCCGTCTGGTATCCGGGGCCGGTCTCGATCTTCTGGTCCGCCCGCATGCCGCCGCTGGAGACATGGATATAGTCGCAGCCGGCGGCATCCAGCGCCCGGGCCAGCGCTATGGTCTCCGCGACCGTCCAGCCGCCCTCGATCCAGTCGGTCGCCGAAACCCGCATGCCGATCGGGTTGTCGTCCGGCCAGACGGCGCGGACGGCATCGAACACCTCAAGCGGAAAGCGCATCCGGTTTTCCAGGCTGCCGCCGTAATCGTCGCTGCGCTGGTTGCTGATTGGCGACAGGAACTGGTGGATCAGATAGCCATGTGCGCCATGTAATTCGATCACCCGCACGCCCGCCCGTTTTGCGCGGGCCGCCGCATCGGCGAATTGCTGGATCACCTCGGCAATATTCTGCCGGCTCAGTTCGCGCGGCGCGGGCCAGTCCGGTTGCAGCGGGATCGCGGACGGCGCCAGCACCGTATGCCCGCCCTGGTCCAGCGGGCGGGGGCCACCGCCCTTCGACGGTTCCAGCATCCCGGCGCGTCTGCCGCCATGGCACAATTGCACGCCAAGCAGCGCCGAACCGTGGGCGGCAAAGAAATCACCGATGCGTTTTACGGCCGCTTCCTGTTCGTTGGTATAGAGCGACAGGCAGGCCGGTGTGTTGCGGGCTTCCGCGGCGACATAGGTCGACTCCGGTAAAACCAGCGCCGCGCCGGATACCGCGTATTGTCCCAGATGCATCAGGTGCCAGTCCCCGGCGACGCCGTCGACCGCTGAAAACTGGGTCATCGGTGCGACGATGATGCGGTTCGGCAAGGTTACGCCGCGCAGTGGAAGCGGTTCGAACAGCTGGGCGGGCATGGTGGCATCCTTTCCGGGGTTACGGTGCCAGTTCGCCATCCCGGCGCATCAGATGTCTACACAAAGAAGCTGTTTCATACGGAAAAACGGTCGCTTTTGTGCGTTCCTGATACGATTGAAACGGGTTAACTGTTTGATTTAATGAAATACATGGGCGGATTCGCCGGAAAATGTCTACAAATGTCAAGTTTGCCTTTATTCCGGCTTGTCCGACAGCGACGAGGTGCGCCAGTCCGGGTCCGGTGCTGCGGGTTCGCAGTCAAAGCCGGCGGCGCGGATTGCGGTGATCGCGCAATATTCATCCCGCTCCGACGTATCACCGCTGATGCCGACGGCGCCAATGACCGCACCCTTGCCATCCTTCACAAGGACGCCGCCCGGTACCGGTATCAGCCGCCCGTCCGAGGCCGCCGCCAGGGCGTTCTGGAAGACCGGCCGGGCCGACAGTCGGTCACGGATCAGCCGGCTGGAAATGCCCATGCCCAACGATCCCCAGGCCTTGCCGAAGGCGATGTCGAACCGCATGATGCCGGACCCGTCCTCGCTTTTCACCGACAGGATCCGGCCGCCCGCATCCAGCACGACCACGGTCAGTGGCGCCATTGCATTATTACGTCCGGCCGCCAATGCGTCGTCGGTGATCCGCGCTGCATCGGCGAGGTGCAGGGTGGTTATCAGGTTCATGGTATTGCTCCGATCGTCAGAAGGGGATGTCGCCCATGATTGTCGTGCGGTGCATATGCCGCTGATAGGCGGGGTCGCCGATCCGTGACAGGTCCGCGATATGCAGGGCACAGCGGTTATCCCAGAACACCATGTCGCCGACCCGCCATGTGTGCCGGAAGGTGAAGCGGGGCTGGGTGCAATGCTCGAAGAGGCGATCCAGAAGTGGCCGGCTTTCCGCGTCGTCCATGCCTTCGATGCCGATCGTGTGCTGCGGATTGGCGAAGACGGATTTGCGGCCGGTTTCGGGATGGGTGCGGAAGACGGGATGGGCCACCGGCGGCACGCGGTCCTTCTGTGCGGCCGAAAACCCGATCTGGAAATCAGCGCCGCCCTTTTGCGCCCGGCCCGGCAGGAAAATCGCCAATTTCCCGTCCAGCGCCATGCGCAGGTCGTCCGGCAGGGTTTCATAGGCTTCATACATATTGGCAAAACCGGTGTTGCCGCCATGATCCGGTACTTCCATCGCATACAGCATGGAACCCAGCGCGGGCATTCTCACATAGGACAGGTCCGAGTGCCATTTCGGTCCGGCGTCGGGCAGCCCGATATATTTGCCATTTTCCTTGCGGGTGGAAACGACGAGGATTTCGGGATAACCCGCCAGCGATGCCTGATCGGACGGATGCTGGTCCAGAGGGCCGAAGCGTTTTGAAAAAGTAATCTGCTGCTCGGGTGTCAGGTTCTGGTCCCGGAAAACGATGACCAGATGTTCGAGATGCGCCTGATGGATTCGCGCGAAATCGTCGGCGCCAAGCGGTGCCTTCACATCCAGTCCGATGATTTCAGCACCGAGGCTTGCGGGAAACGGTCGTATTTCGAATGACATATTGTGTATCGCCGGTTTCGCGTGGCCCCCGCTGGCTGCGTTAACGGTTATTGGCTTTGCGCCATGCGGCGAATTTGGTCAGGTTTTCTTCTTTGGTCGCGGGATACAGCCCGGCAATGGTGGCGCCGCCCTGGACCTGTTCCGTGACAAAATCCTCATAGGCGGTCATTTCGACGGCTTCGTCGGCGATTTCATCCGCGATATCGGCGGGAATGACCACGACGCCTTCACCATCGCCGACAATCACGTCGCCGGGAAACACCGGGGCGTCGCCGCAACCGATGGGCACGTTCAGGTCCATTGCCTGATGCAGGGTCAGGTTGGTCGGCGATGACGGGCGGTTGTGATAGGTGGGCATGTCCAGCGCGCCGATTTCCGGGGCGTCGCGGAAGCCGCCATCGGTGACGACGCCGGCAACGCCGCGTTTCATCATGCGGGTCACCAGGATCGACCCGGCGGACGCGGCGCGCGGATCCTTGCGGCTGTCGATCACCATCACGCATCCGGCCGGAATCGCTTCGACGCCCACGCGCTGCGGGTGCGTCGGGTCCTGGAACACGCTGATCGGGTTCAGGTCTTCCCGCGCCGGGATATAGCGCAATGTATAGGCCTGCCCGACCATGTTCCGCTTGTGGGGGCCGACGGGGTGGACGTTCTGGATCCACTGATTGCGCAGCCCGCGCTTGTACAGGGCGGTGCAGATCGTCGCGCCGCTGACACCCATCAGTTTCTGGCGGGTTGCGTCGCTCAGTTTGTAATCGGTCATTCTGGTTTACTCCGGATCAGAAGATTTCGGGTTCGCTGACAGGCTCGCCAAAGCCGGTTTCTAGGAAGTCGAAATCGCAGCCTTCATTCGCCTGCTTGATATGCTGGGAGAACATCCAGCCATAGCCGCGTTCGTATTTGCGTTCCGGCTTCTGCCAGGCGGCCTTGCGGGCCGCCAGCTCCTCATCACTGACCAGCATGTCGATGGTGCGGTTCGGCACATCCAGCTTGATGCGATCGCCGGTCTTCACCAGCGCCAGCGGACCGCCGATATAGGATTCCGGCGAACAATGCAGGATGCAGGCGCCATAGCTGGTGCCGCTCATCCGCGCGTCGGACAGGCGGACCATGTCCCGGATACCCTGTTTGAGCAGCTTCTTTGGGATCGGCAGCATGCCCCATTCCGGCATGCCCGGCCCGCCCTGCGGACCCGCATTGCGCAGGATCAGGATCGTATCGGCGGTGACATCCAGGTCGTCATCATCGATCCGGGCTTTCAGGTCGGGATAGCTGTCAAATACCAGCGCCGGTCCCTCATGGTTCAGGAAGCGCGGATCGCAGGCTGCCGGTTTTATGACCGCGCCATCCGGGGCAAGATTGCCGCGCAGCACGGCCAGCGACCCTTCGTGATAGATCGGATCGTCCATCGTCTTGATGACGTCGTCGTTGTTGACGCTCGCGCCTTCCAGCGTTTCACCCAGCGTCTTTCCGGAAACGGTTATGACGTCGAGGTTCAGCTTGTCCTTCAGGCGGCTCATCATGCCGCGCAATCCACCGGCGTAGTAAAAGTCCTCCATCAGGTATTTCTTGCCGCTGGGGCGGATATTGGCGATGACCGGCACGTGGCGGCCGGCAGCGTCCAGATCGTCCAAGGTCAGGTCGACCCCGGCGCGGCGCGCCATTGCCAGCAGGTGGATGATCGCGTTGGTCGAACAGCCCATCGACATCGCCACGGTAACCGCGTTGTCTACGGATTTGCGATTGATGATCTTCGCGGGGGTCAGGTCCTCCCAGACCATCTCCACGATGCGGCGGCCGCAACCTGTCGACATGCGAATATGATTGGCGTCGGGGGCGGGGATCGAACTGGCACCCGACAGGGTCAGGCCCAGGGCTTCGGCGATGCCGGTCATGGTGCTGGCGGTGCCCATGGTCATGCAATGGCCGTAGGACCGGGCAATGCCCGCTTCCACCGCCTGCCATTCTTCCTCATTGATATTTCCGGCGCGGCGTTCATCCCAGTATTTCCAGGAATCGGATCCGCTGCCCAGTGTTTCGCCGCGGTAATTGCCGCGCAGCATCGGCCCGGCGGGCAGGTAGATCAGCGGCATGCCGGCGCTGACCGCGCCCATGACCAGGCCCGGCGTGGTCTTGTCGCAACCGCCCATCAGCACGGCGCCGTCGATCGGGTGACAGCGCAGCAGTTCTTCGACATCCATCGCGAGCATATTGCGGTAGAGCATGCTGGTCGGCTTCACCAGGCTTTCGGATAGCGACAGCGCCGGCAGTTCCATCGGGAAGCCGCCGGCCTGCAGGATGCCCCGTTTGACGTCCTCGACCCGGTGCTTGAAATGGGCGTGACAGGGCTGCGCATCGGACCAGGTGTTCACGATGGCAATGACGGGTTTGCCGTCCCAATCCTGCTTGTCGTAGCCCATCTGCATTTCGCGGGAACGATGGCCAAAGGAACGCAGGTCGTCTGGCGCGAACCAGCGGGCGCTGCGCAGGGTCTCCGGGGTCTTTTTCTGATCGGTCATGATTCCACTTTCATCGGACAGGACGGTTCATGGCTCTTTTTAGGCAATCAGACGGCCAAGGGCGAACAGAATCAGTGGTGCGATGCAGCAAACGCGTGCGGATAATTTTTTCGTGTGCGATGGAATAATCCCGCCGCTGCGGTGTTTATAATCATGAGGACTGGTTTGAATTCGGGCGCGAGAGAAAGCCGGGCTTCAGGCTAATGAAATGGCGCAATACATATGGAAGAGGGAGTTTTCGCGATGGGTAACGGTTTCAAGGTGACAATTGCTGCGACGATCCTGGCGGTATCGGGTGCAATTGGGGCGGCTGTGGCGGCCGATGGTGAAGAAACGATCAAGATGCGGGTCGAGCATATGAAGTCGGGTATCGCCAAGCCATTTGGTGCCATCAAGAGTTTTGTCGAAAAGGGCGAAGGCAGCGCTGCGGATGTGGCGAAAAATGCGAGCATGCTGAGCGACGCTGCAAAAAAGATTCCCGATGGTTTCCCGGACGGAACAGCGCGCGGTGATTTCGACGAGAAAATGACCCGGGCCCTGCCGGCGATCTGGGAAGACTGGGAAGATTTCGAAGCAAAGGCCCAGGCACTGGCGGATGAAGCGGCAAAGCTGGCGACGGTCGCCGCCGGTGGTGATGCAGCGGCCATCAAGGCGCAGTTCGCGATGGTTGGCAAGAACGGCTGCGGTGCCTGTCACAAGGATTATCGCGGCGACAAGGTGAAGTAAACGAACCGGGGACACCGGCATGGAATTGCACGTGAAAAGCCCCTAAGCTGGTCCCGCTTCGGCGGGACCTTTTTTGCCGGGATTTCCCGCAGGGCCTGAAGAGTACGGAGATGGTCTCCGTGCCCGGTGTGAAGGTGGTTCGGTTTCGGGATGACCAGCAGGGAACGCCAGATCATCGACCAGATTCCGCATTTGCGGCGATACGCGCGGGCATTGGTGCGCGATAGCGATGCCGCCGACGACCTCGTCCAGGAATGCCTGGCCCGGGCCATGGGCCGACTGCATGCATGGCAGCCGACCGGTACGATGCGAAGCTGGCTGTTCACCATTCTTCACAACCTTTATGTCAACCAGTTGCGCCGTGACGGCCGCGCACCCGACATTCATTCTGATTCAGATGGTGTCGAGCGTGAAACCGTGCCGGGCGATCATGATGCCGGACTGGCGGTGCGCGACATCACCGCGGCGCTGGCGACGCTGCCAGAAGAACAGCGCAGTATCATTCTGCTGATCGGTCTGGAGGGCCTGACCTATGCAGAAGCCGCGACGGTGACAGATGTTCCCGTCGGTACGGTAATGTCGCGGCTGGCGCGCGGCCGGGAGCGGCTGCGGGAAATCATGGCTTTCGATACGGTGACGCCGTTGCGGAGGGCCAAATGACCGACTCTCCAAAATTCAGCGAGGATGACCTGCAGGCCTGGGTCGATGGCAGTATCGATGCCGGAAAGCGCGCGGAAATTGACGCCTGGCTTGCCGATAACCCCGATGACGCCCGGCGGCTGGCCGCCTATGCCGGGCAGAATACTGCCCTGCACGAACTGTTCGACCCGGTTCTCGAAGAACCGGTGCCGGCGGGCCTTTCGGCGGCAGTGAGCGGGCGCGCTGCCGCACCGGTCGGTATGTCGTCTTTCTGGCGAATCGCGGCCGCCATCGGGTTCCTTGCGATTGGTGGATTATCCGGATGGTTTGCCCGGGACCAGTGGCCGCGCGCCGGCGATTCGCAGATCGCCGAATACGCATTCAACGCGCATACCGTTTACGTGGCCGAGAAACGCCACGCCGTGGAAGTTCAGGCAGCGGAAGAAAAGCACCTGGTCAGCTGGCTGTCCAAGCGGCTGGGGCAGGATATCCGTATGCCCGACCTGATCGGTCTGGGGTACCGGCTGGTCGGTGGAAGGCTGTTGCCCGATGGCGGACGGCCGACGGCACAGTTCATGTATGAAAACGACGCCGGCGGGCGGCTGACTGTTTATGTCCAGCGCAACGAACTGGTAAAGGAAACATCCTTCCGCTTCATCGACCATAACGGTGTTTCGGCGTTTTACTGGGTCGATGAACATTTCGCTTATGTGCTGGCCGGGACAATACAGCGGGAAGGCCTGCTCGATGCGGCCCGGATTGTTCATGACAGTCTCGCTAAATAAGACGTGACGGGCTGACTTTCGGCCAGAAATCGATTGGCTAATCGCTGCGATACGGTATAATGCTGCATTGCAGCAATTTACATCGGGCGCAATGTCATGTCGGGCAGGATCATCACGATTTCGCAGCAGAAGGGCGGGACGGGCAAGACGACGCTCACCGCGCATTTGGCAATCTGCTGGTCAAAGCTTGGCGGCATGTCGGTCGCTGTTCTCGATATCGATCCCCAGGGCAGTCTCGGTGAATGGCTGGAGGCGCGCGAGCGCACGCTTGGTGAAGACGATGTCGGCCTGGCCTTCCGCACTGCCAGTGGCTGGGGCGCGCGACGGGAAGCACGCGCGCTGGCGCGAGACTATGACATGGTCATCATCGACACACCGCCCAAGGCGGAAACCGAGGTGAAACCGGCGCTGGAGGCCGCGGATCTTGTCGTGGTTCCTGTACAGCCGACACCGATGGATCTATGGGCGACCGAACCGATCCTCAGTCTGG
>CAXBEC010000056.1:0-10068 GCA_963974145.1 uncultured Alphaproteobacteria bacterium
AATCCCGGTATATTCAGGCGATGCGCGATTCCAGCATGGTTTTCGCATTGGGACCGGCCGGTACCGGCAAGACCTATCTTGCTGTCTGTGCGGCGGTGGAACTTTTCAGCGCGGGCAAGGTGGATCGCATAATCCTATCGCGCCCGGCGGTCGAAGCCGGCGAGCGACTCGGGTTCCTTCCCGGCGACATGCAGGAAAAAATCGACCCCTATCTGCGGCCGCTCTTCGATGCGTTGCATGACACCCTGCCTGGCGATCAGGTGGTGCGCCGGCTTTCCAGTGGCGAATTTGAGGTTGCACCCCTTGCCTTCATGCGTGGGCGGACGCTGACCAATGCCTTTGTTATTCTGGATGAGGCGCAGAACACTACCGCGACGCAGATGAAGATGTTTCTGACGCGACTTGGCGAAAACAGCCGCATGGTGATCACCGGCGACCTCAGCCAGGTCGACCTGCCACCGGGCACCCGCCCGGGCTTGCGTGATGCCGTCGAAACCCTGACAGATGTGCCGGGCATTGCTTTCGTTCGGTTTTCCGATGCGGATGTTGTCCGTCCGCCCCTGGTTGCGCGGATAATCCGCGCCTATGACGCCGCGGAGTCAGGCAAACCAAAATGACACGAAAACCGCTTCTCATCGACATTGCGACGAGAACCAGGGCATGGAAGACGGCCCCTTTCAACGCGGAAACCGTCGCGCGGCGTGCTGCGCGTATGGCATGGCGCGAAGCAGGTAACTCTACCCGGGAAACGGAAGTCAGCATCATGCTTGGTGACGATGCTATGGTCCGGGAACTGAACGGCACATATCGCGGCCAGGACAAGCCGACGAACGTGCTGTCCTTTCCGGCAGATGGCGAAAACGGCCCTCCGGACGCCGTGAGCCTGCTGGGCGATATCGTCCTGGCATATGAAACGATTGCGCGGGAAGCCAGCGAGCAGAACAAGAACCTGTCAGACCATCTTTCCCATCTCTGCGTGCACGGCCTGCTGCACCTTCTGGGACATGATCACCAGACATCGGTAGATGCGCGGAAGATGGAGGCGCTGGAAATTTCGATCCTGGCGGAACTCGGTATTGCCGACCCCTTCATAATTTCGGCACCGGAGGTCTGACGCGTGAGCGATGACGCAAAGCTGTCGATGACGGACACAAGCAGCGATACACCGGACAAGGGGGCGCCGGAACCGGAGAGGCGGCCGAGCCTGCTGGACAAGATCCTGCCGTGGCGCAGCCAGAAAAATGCAGATTCAACCCTGCGCGATACCTTTGAGGAATTGATCGAAGAACATGAGGAACGGGTCGAGGCGATCGATCCGGGTGAACGGGCGCTCATCGCCAATATCCTCAACCTGAGCGGCCTGAGCGCCTATGACGTGATGATTCCGCGTGCGGATATCGGTGCTATCGAAATAAACGAAACACTGGAAGGCCTTGTCGCACAGATCAACCGGGAGGGACATTCGCGACTCCCGGTCTACCGTGAGTCGCTCGATGACGTGATCGGTATGGTGCACATCAAGGATGTTTTGCCAGAAATGGCGGATAGCGAGAATTTCAGTCTCCGCAAGATATTGCGTAAAATCCTTTTTGTCGCGCCGTCCATGCCGGTCCTTGACCTGCTGTTGCAGATGCAGATGACGCATCTGCACATGGCGCTGGTTATCGACGAATATGGCGGGATCGACGGCTTGATCACAATCGAGGATCTGGTCGAACAGATTGTCGGTGAAATCGAGGATGAACACGATGCGGCGGCCGGCCCGCAACTGATCCGGGGCGCACAAGGTTCGCTTATCGCCGATGCGCGGGTCACGGTAGAGCAGTTTGAGTCAGAAGTCGGTCCCGTCCTGACGGATGAAGAGCGGGAGGAAGACATTGATACACTGGGCGGGTTTCTGTTTTCGCTCGCGGGGCGCGTACCGACGCGCGGCGAATTGATCGTCCATGACCCTTCCGGCGTGGAGTTCGAGATACTCGATGCCGACCCGCGGCGCATCAAGCGGCTGCGGCTGCGGAACCTCCCGGCATCTGACGTGGCGGATGACTAACGCCATTTCCGGCGGCGATGCTGTCCGGACGGTATTTGACCGCGTCGCCATCCGGCTGGCCGCCGTCACGGGATGGCGGCGATACGCGTTGGCTTTCTGTCTCGGGGCCATTCTGACACTGACGCTGCCACCAGTATATCTGTTTGCGCTGAACTTCGCAATCTTTCCCGCGCTGCTCTGGATGCTGGCCGGTGCGACGACGCGCCGGACCGCGTTCTTCACAGGCTGGTGGTTCGGGCTCGGTTTCTTCGTCTTTGGGCTTTACTGGATCGGCAACGCGCTGCTTGTCTTCGGCGCCCAGTTTGCCTGGATGCTGCCTTTTGTCGTTTTGGGTCTTCCGGCCGTCCTGGCGATCTATACCGGACTGGTGGCGCTGATCGCTTCGATGGGCCGGGATCATCTTGAGCGCGCACTGTTGTTTGCGCTGGCCTGGTCGTGCGCGGAATGGATGCGGGGACATTTCCTGACAGGATTGCCCTGGAACCTGATCGGTTACAGCTGGGTCGGTTCAGACGCGATGCTGCAGCTCGCCGCGTTGACTGGCGCGTACGGTATGGGCCTCTTTGTCGTTGTAACCGCCTGTCTTCCCGCCACAATTGCCGATGCCTCGCGCGCCAGGCGATGGGCCGCATGCAGTATTGCGCTGATCGTGCCGGGAATGGTCTGGGCCGGCGGTGCTGTCCGTTTGCCCGATGTGTCGCGTGCGGGTGATGGTGTCGGCATACGGATCGTCCAATCGGATATTCCGCAGAGAGAAAAATGGCGCCGGGAATTCCAGCAGCGGAACCTCCAGCAATTTCTGGACCTGAGCCGCCAGAATCGTCCGGATTGGGTTTCCCATGTAATCTGGCCGGAAACGGCCGCGACGTTTTTTCTGTCCGATGCGCCGGAATTGCGAAAGTTGCTGGCGACCGTCGTGCCGCCTGGCGGTTTCCTGCTGACGGGCGCGCCGCGGCATGAACGGGAACCGTATCGCCTCATGAATGCAATGGTCGCTATCGATGCCGCCGGCGCAATCGCCGGCCATTACGACAAGTTCCACCTCGTGCCCTTTGGCGAATATGTCCCGCTGGCCCGGTATCTGCCGGTGGAAAAGATCACCGCGGGCAGCACGGGATATACAGCGGGGCCGGGACCCCGGACATTGCGACTGCCGGGCCTGCCCCCGGTGGGTCCCCTGATCTGCTATGAGGTTATTTTTCCCGGCCATATTGTCGCACCGGAGGACAGGCCGGACTGGCTGCTGAATCTGACAAATGATGCCTGGTATGGCAGATCTGCGGGGCCGCATCAGCATCTGGCGCAGGCACGTGTCCGGGCCACTGAAGAGGGCTTGCCCATGATTCGCGCCGCATATTCAGGTATTTCCGCTGTTATCGATCCCTATGGCAGAACTCTGCAGCAGTTGGGTCTGGGCAAAGCGGGAACGATTGATGCCCGCCTGCCTGCCGGCATTCAGGAGCCAACATTTTACACGCGTCATGGTACCATACTGTATGTTGGATTGCTTTTTTGCCTACTCGCAATATATGTATTCCAAAGATTTAGGAAATCGTTATAAATTGCACGTAAAAATATACGGAGACGGGCCTTGACGCAGTTAAAACTCCTGCCATATTGCGGCCCATAAATTATTGGAGAGATTCTAAGATGCAAGCGAAGGCTAGGTTGGAAGAAGTACAGACAGGGTATGGCACCGGTCGCCCGAACCCCGTTGATGTTCATGTCGGCAAGCGGGTACGCCTGCGCAGGACCCTGCTGGGTATCAGTCAGGAAAAACTGGGCGACGCAATCGGCCTGACCTTCCAACAGGTCCAGAAATATGAACGCGGGGCGAACCGGATCGGATCCAGCCGGTTATTCGACCTTTCACGCGTCCTGGACGTTCCTGTATCGTTTTTCTTCGACGACATGCCGCCGGAAATATCCGAAAGCACGTCCGTTTCCGGAACGGAATCAATTGCACCCGCTGGTGACAGCGGCGAAGCGGACCCCCTGGCCAAACGCGAAACACTGGAACTTGTCCGGGCATATTACCGGATCAAGGATCCCGCCGTACGTAAACGGCTGTTTGACCTTACAAAATGCCTGGCTGATACCAGCGAGGCCTAAGCTGCAATAAAATTCTGCCGACACGCGCCTGGCACGGTTTGTTCCGGCGGAGAGAATCTGCGCCTTGGCGTAACCGTATTTGATTTCGCTGGCCTCTTAGCGTATCCAACGGCAACTCAAATCTCAAAATCAGGGGGGAATCTTGGCAAAAGGCGATTTTCTATTCACGAGCGAGTCGGTATCCGAAGGTCATCCTGACAAGGTCAGCGACCGTATTTCAGACGAAGTCGTTGATCTGTTTCTCGGTGAGGACCCGCTTTCGCGCGTTGCCTGTGAAACCATGTGCACGACCAATCGGGTGATCCTGGCTGGCGAAGTTCGGGGGCCGTCAAGCATCGTCAGCGCCACAGGCGAAGTCGATGCAGGAAAGATCGAAGCCCTGGCGCGCGCCGCCGTTAAGGATATCGGTTACGAGCAGTCCGGATTTCACTGGAAGGACCTTTCATTTGAATGCCATTTGCATGGCCAGTCGGTTGACATCGCCCAGGGCGTCGACGCCGCGGGCAACAAGGATGAAGGGGCCGGCGATCAGGGCCTTATGTTCGGTTTTGCCTGTCGTGAAACGCCTGTGTTGATGCCGGCGGCCATTCATTACAGTCACGAAATCCTGCGCCGACTCGCCGCCGCGCGCCATTCGGGCGAAATTTCCGGGATTGGACCTGATTCAAAAAGCCAGGTGACCCTCGAATATGTTGCCAGCAAGCCGGTCCGCGCGACATCGGTTGTTGTCTCGACGCAGCATGACGAAGGGCTGGAACAGTCCGACATCCGCAAGATCGTTCGCCCCTTCGTGGAAAGCGTCCTGCCGGATGGCTGGATGTGCCCCGAATCGGAATTCTACGTTAATCCGACGGGCCGGTTCGTCATTGGCGGGCCGGACAGCGATTGCGGCCTGACAGGACGCAAGATCATTGTCGACACCTATGGCGGTGCCGCGCCGCATGGTGGCGGAGCGTTCTCCGGTAAAGACCCGTCGAAGGTCGACCGGTCGGCGGCCTATGCCGCCCGCTATGTGGCAAAAAATGTTGTCGCTGCCGGCCTGGCTGAACGCTGCACCATTCAGGTCGCTTACGCGATTGGCGTTTCCAAGCCCCTGTCGGTTTATGTCGATACACAGGGTACCGGTACCGTCGACGATGACAAATTGACGGGCGCCATTCAGGAAGCGATGGACCTCAGCCCCCGCAATATCCGGGAACATCTGAATCTGAGCCGGCCGGTTTATGTGCCGACATCGGCATACGGCCATTTCGGTCGCGAAGCGACCGCAGATGGTGCCTTTTCGTGGGAACGGACAGACCTGGTCGAGGCCCTGAAAGCTGCTCTAACCTGATACCGCCGCAACGTGCCTTCCTGTAACGACGAAACGCGTCGGATCTTTTACGGCAGGCGCTTCGGCCGCAAGCTGCGTCCGCGAAAGCGGCAGCTTGTGGAAACGCTACTGCCAGAAGTCGCCGTTGAACCGGCGGCGCTGGCAGCGGCGCAAGGCGATATCGGGATGCTGTTCGACCCGCCAGCTGGCCAGGTATGGCTGGAAATCGGCTTCGGCGGTGGTGAGCATATTGCCGCGCAGGCCCGCGGTAACCCGGATATCGGCCTGATTGGCTGCGAACCCTTCGTCAACGGCGTTGCGTCGCTGCTTGATGAAATGGACCGGGAGAATACGCGCAATATCCGCATTTTCGCCGATGATGCGCGGATCCTCCTGGATGCCCTTCCGGAAAAATCCATTGCCCGGTGTTTCGTTCTGTTCCCCGACCCCTGGCCCAAAGTGCGGCACAATCGTCGCCGGTTCATCTGCCGCGAAAATCTCGATTCGCTGGCACGCGTGTTAAAGGATGGTGCGGAACTGCGCATCGCCAGCGACCACAGCGAGTATGTTCGCTGGATCCTTTTCGAGACACTCGGGCATGAAGGGTTTGAATGGCTGGCGCGCCGCGCGGCGGATTGGCGCGTGCCACCGCCTGACTGGAAGCCCACCCGTTACGAGGAAAAGGCGCTGGCAAAGGGAGACCACTGTGCCTATCTGAGATTCCGGAGAAATAACCGCTGATAACCCTTGAGAAATCCGGGAATATCACCTAAGTAGGTGGTGATATTCCCATACGTCGTTAGTTCGACTGTTATGTTGGGTGGGTCCGCGGGCCCGCCCATTTTAGTTTCTGGTCGGGACCTGCCTGATGGATGCGTCCAAACGCATAGAGGACATGATTGTCGCCCCGCTCGAGGGAATGGGCTATGAGGTGGTGCGCGTGCAGATTTCCGGATCGCAGCAGAAAACCCTGCAGATCATGGTCGAACGGCTGGATGGAAAAACGATCGTCGTCGAAGATTGCGCGACAGTAAGCCGTGCGTTGTCAGCGCTTTTCGATGTCGAAGATCCGCTGGCCGGGGCGTATACGCTGGAAGTCAGTTCGCCGGGGCTCGATAGGCCGCTGACCCGGCCAAAGGATTTTGAGCGGTTCGCAGGGCTTGAAGCGCGGATCGAACTTCGTCGGCTGATTGACGGCAGGCGGCGAATTCGCGGCAAACTCGCCGGATTGGTGGAAGATATGGTGCGAATCGACGTTGACGGGACAGTCATCGAACTGCCCTTTGCGGAAATTGATCGCGCCAAACTGATCCTAACGGATGAATTACTGGCGCTGGCTGGCGCCGGTGACGTTGAACATTAACACTCGAGAAGACAGGGCGATTCACGTATGGAAAACGTAGCGCAGCTTACCATGGAAATCCTGCAGGTCGCCGATGCGGTGGCGCGGGACAAGGGCATTGATCGGGAACAGGTTCTCGAGGCGATGGAGCAGGCCATTCAAAAGGCCGGTCGCTCGAAATACGGTCTTGAGCATGATATCCGCGCGATTATCGACCGTAAGACCGGCGAAATTCAGCTCGCCCGCTACCTTGAGGTGGTTGAGGAAGTCGAAAACGAAGCGACCCAGTTGACGCTGGAGCGGGCTCGGGAACGCAAGGCGGATGCCGAAATTGGCGAATTCCTGGTCGACCCGTTGCCGCCGATCGATTTTGGCCGCATCGCCGCGCAGACGGCCAAACAGGTCATCGTTCAGCGGGTCCGCGAAGCAGAGCGGGAACGCCAGTTCGAGGAATACAAGGACCGTATCGGCGAAGTCGTCAACGGTCTGGTAAAGCGTGTCGAGTTCGGCAATGTCACCGTGGATCTGGGGCGCGCCGAAGGCGTCATGCGGCGCGATGAATTCCTGCCGCGTGAACATTTCCGCCGCAATGAACGCGTCCGCGCCTATATCTTCGATGTCCGGCCGGAATTACGGGGGCCGCAAATTCATCTGTCGCGCACCCATCCGCAATTCATGGCCAAGCTGTTCGCCCAGGAAGTGCCGGAAATTTACGACGGTATTATCGAAATCGACGCCGTAGCGCGGGACCCGGGCAGCCGGGCCAAGATCGCGGTCCATTCGAATGACAGCAGCATCGACCCGGTCGGTGCCTGTGTCGGCATGCGCGGCAGCCGGGTTCAGGCTGTCGTGTCAGAGTTGCAGGGCGAAAAGATCGATATCATTCCCTGGTCGCCGGACCCGGCAACATTCGTTGTGAACGCGTTGGCGCCGGCCGAAGTGGCGAAAATCGTCCTCGACGAAGAGCAGAGCAAAATCGAAGTTGTGGTGCCTGACGAACAATTGAGCCTCGCCATCGGCCGGCGGGGCCAGAACGTTCGCCTGGCATCCATGCTGACCGGCTGGGATATCGATATCCTGACAGAAGAAGAGGAATCGGAGCGCCGCCAGAAGGAATTTCTGGCACGGAGCGCCCGGTTTATCGAAGCGCTCGATATCGACGAAGTTATTGCCCATCTGCTTGTTACGGAAGGATTTTCTTCCGTCGAGGAAGTTGCCTATGTCCCGCTTGAGGACGTGTCGGGCATTGAAGGGTTCGATGACGAACTGGCCGCGCAATTGCAGCAACGCGCGCAAAATTTCCTGGAGGCGGAAAGCGCCCGCCTCACGGATCGCCGCCGCGAACTCGGCGTTACGGAGGAACTTGTCGCATTGCCAGGTCTGACGCCGCAGATGCTGATTAAGCTGGGTGAAAATGGCGTCAAGACGATGGAAGATTTCGCCGATCTGGCGTCCGACGAATTGACGGACCCCGAAGACGGTTACTTTGCGTCATTCGAAATGCGGGAAGCGGAAGCCAACGAATTGATCATGCAGGCCCGGATTGCCGCGGGTTGGTTTACCGAAGAAGAATTACGTGCCGCAGAACTGGAAAAACTGGCAGCCGAGGAAAAAGCCCAGGAAGAAAGCGCGCTTGAAAAAGAGCGGGCAGAGGTTTGAAACAGGTAACGCCACGATGGCCTCAATTCAGACACTCGATACACCGGGCCTTTGCATAGCGCCTGAGAATACGGCGGAAACCCACCGTCGCTGTATCGTATCAAACGTCTCAAAACCGATGGCGGAATTGCTGCGATTCGTGGTTGATCCGGACAATTCTATCGTGCCGGATATCACCGGGCGATTGCCCGGGCGAGGAATTTGGTTGAGCGCGGACCGATTTAGCATTAAGACGGCGTGTGACCGGAGGCTGTTCGACCGTGCGGCGCGCCGTGCCGTCATCGTGGATGATGGGCTGGCTGAGCGGGTCGAAGGTCTGTTGGTCCGTCAATGTACGGACTTACTGGGGCTCGCGCGACGGGCCGGCCAGGCGGTTGCGGGGTTTGTAAAGGTCCGCAGCTGGTTGCAGCAGGGGCAGGCAGCGGTGCTGTTTGCGGCCGTTGACGGTGCTGCGGACGGTCGTGAAAAACTGCAGCGGATGGCTCGCGGCGTCCCGGTGGTCACTGTTTTGCGAGCCGAAGAATTAGGTGTCGCGTTTGCCCGCGACAGATCGGTGCATGTTGCCGTGGCGTCTGGCGGATTGGCGACGAAGCTGACCCAGAACACAATAAGGCTATCCGGCTTCCGGCAGGCGCCGGAGAACGAGGAAGACGATGAGTGAAAGCAAAGATCCCGACTCGAAGCTGAGCTTGAACAAGCCGAGCCGACTGGAACTGAAAAAGACTGTCGAGACCGGTCAGGTCCGGCAGAGTTTCAGCCATGGCCGGACGAAAGCTGTGACTGTCGAGGTAAAGCGCAAGCGTACCTTCGAGCGCGCCGTGGGTGGCGGCATGCAGGAAGTACAGAAGCGCGGACAAACGCTTTCCCTGCAGGATGATCCCGCAGCGGTCCTGCCGCCGGGTGAAAGCCAGTTGACCGAAGGCGAGCGCGCGACGCGATTGCGCGCGCTTCACAGCGCCGCCGAGCAGGGCGAGCGCGAGAGGCTGGAAGCAGAAAAGGCCGCCAAGGAAAAAGAAGCCGCCCGGTTGGCGGAAGAGGAAGCCCGCCGCATTGCGGAAGAAGAAGCACGCAAGGTGGAGGCTGAAAAGCCGGCGGAGCCCGAACCTGTGGCCGCGGAACCGGTGCCGGAAGCTGTTGTGCCGGCGCCCGAGAAGACCCGGCCCGCAGAGCCCCGCAAGCCGATCGTCAATGATGATGAATCCGACGATGGTGCAGGCCGCCGCGTGACGGCGGCACGGCCTGATGCCAAGCGTACCCAGACACTACGGGCACGGCAGGAACCGCGGCGACGGTCATCCAAGCTGACAATTACGCAGGCGCTGGAAGACGAAGGCGGGACCCTGGAGCGTGCGCGCAGCATCGCTTCCCTGAAGCGGGCCCGCGAACGGGAAAAACAGCGGTCGCGTGAATTACTGGCGGGTTCGGATTCCAGCAAGTTTGTCCGCGACGTTATCATCCCGGAAACAATCTCTATTTCTGACCTGGCCAATCGTATGGCGGTTCGAACGGTCGATGTCATCAAGACGCTGATGAAATCCGGCGTCATGGTCACCGCGAACCAGACGATTGACGCGGATACGGCCGAACTCGTTG
>CAXBEC010000057.1:0-10021 GCA_963974145.1 uncultured Alphaproteobacteria bacterium
GACGGAAATCGTGTCACTGTCCGCCGTGGGGTCGCTGCGCGAGGACCTGGCGCCGGGCGCTTTCGTCATCGTCGACCAGTTTATCGATCGCAGCTTCGCCCGCGAAAAGTCGTTTTTCGGGGAAGGCTGCGTTGCCCATGTCTCGATGGCCGACCCGGTCTGTTCGCGGCTTGGCGATGCGCTGGAAGCGGCAGCGAGCGATGCCGGCATCCCGGCAACACGCGGCGGCACCTATATCGTCATGGAAGGACCGCAGTTTTCAACCCGGGCCGAATCAAACCTCTACCGGTCCTGGGGCTGTGACGTGATCGGCATGACCAACATGCCCGAAGCCAAGCTCGCCCGCGAGGCGGAGATGTGTTACGCGACCGTCGCCATGGTCACCGATTACGATTGCTGGCACGAAACCCATGACGATGTCAGCGTCGAGGCCATCATCAGGGTGCTGATGGATAATGCGGACAAGGGCCGGGAGCTGGTCCGCGCCGTGACGCCGAAACTTTCGGATAGGAAGATCACCTGCGATGCCGGATGCCAGACCTGTCTGGACACCGCGCTCATCACGGCCCCGGACGCCCGGGACCCGGCGCTGGTCGCAAAACTGGACGCCGTCGCCGGGCGCGTTCTGTAAACCCTACTTCTTTTCGGGTTTCGGTTCCGGTGCGTCGATCGGGCCGCCGGCATCGCGCCAGGCACCGAAGCCGCCTTCCAGATGCGCGACCGGCTCCAGCCCCATGCGCTGCACCTGCTGGGTCGCCAGCGCGGACCGCAACGCCCCGGCGCAGAAGAAAATGAACTTCTTCCCCGATCCGAAAACATCCCGGTAATAGGGGCTGTCCGGATCGACCCAGAATTCCAGCATGCCGCGCGGCATGTGCATGGCGCCCGGGATCTTGCCGTCACGGGCCAGTTCACGGACATCGCGGATGTCGATGAAGACAACGTTCTCGTCACCGAGCAGCTTTTTCGCGTCTTCGACCGGCACGGTTTCGATTTCCGCATTCGCTTCCGCGACGAGTTGCTTCGCGCTGATTTTTATCGGCATCCGCTTGCTCCGTAAAAAGGTTGGTTCTCAGGCCAGGTTCTTGGCGAAGAACGCGTTGGTGCGTTCCCGCGCGGTCTTGCAGCTGGCTTCGTTATAGCTGCCCCGGTGATCGCAGTTGAAGCCATGGCCGGCGCCGTCATAGACAAAAACTTCCGCCTCGGGATGGGCGCTGCGGATTGCCTCGACATCGGAAAGCGGGATCCCCGCATCGGTTTCGCCGAAATGCATCATCGCCGGCGCCGCCAGCTTTTCATCGTTGAACGGGATGATCTGGCCGCCGTAATAAACGACCGACGCCGATACGCCCGGGACCCGCGTGCTGCACAGGTAGGACAGCGTCCCGCCCCAACAATAGCCGACCGTTCCGACCTTGCCGCCTTCGCTGGCCGCCTTCACCGCCGCCGTCAGGTCGAGCACCGCATTCTCGTAGCTGCATGCATCCTTCAGCCCCCGGCCCGCATTCATCGCGTCCTGGTCGTAGCCCAGTTCGACATTCTTTTTTGCCCGGTCGAATACCGCCGGGGCAATGGCGAGGTAGCCGTCAGCCGCATAACTGTCCGCCACTTCGCGGATATGCGCGTTGACGCCGAAGATTTCCTGGATGACGACGATACCGCCTTTTGGCGTACCGGCCGGGGCCGCGCGATAGGCATCGAAGGTGAAGCCGTCGCTGGCGGTCAGTGTAATATTCTCGCCCATGTCTCAATTCCTCCCGTGACTGAACTTGCCGTTTTCAAACTTATACGTTGAACCTGAATAACATAATGTCGCCATCCTGCACGACATACTCCTTGCCCTCGAGCCGCATCTTGCCGGCCTCCTTGGTGCCCTGTTCACCGTTCAGCGACACGAAATCGTCATAGGATATGGTCTCCGCGCGGATAAAGCCTTTCTCGAAATCCGTATGGATGACCCCGGCAGCCTGTGGCGCACGGGTTCCCCGGGCAATGGTCCAGGCCCGGCTTTCCTTCGGTCCGGAAGTGAAATAGGTGATCAGGTGGAGCAGTTCGTAACCTGCGCGAATGACCCGGGCCAGGCCGGTTTCGGTCAGCCCGAGCGATTCCAGGTATTCGGCCTTCTCCTCGGCAGAACCCAGCTGCGCCACCTCGGCCTCGATCGCCGCCGATACCAGCACGCAGCTCTGCCCTGTCGCCGCCGCCATTTCCGCGACACGGGCCGATAATTCATTGCCTTCGGCGGCACTTTCCTCGTCGACATTGCAGACATACAGAACCGGCTTCGCAGTGATCAACTGCAACGCCCGGAAGGCGGGTGCTTCGTCATCGCTGACCGTCACGGTCCGGGCGGGTTGGCCATCCTGCAGCACCGCCAGGACCCGCTGCATAAGCGGCAGTAGGGACTTTGCTTCCTTGTCGCCGGACTTGGCCCGTTTCTCCATCGGGCCGATCCGCTTTTCCAGGCTTTCCAGGTCGGCCAGCATCAGCTCGGTTTCAACGATCTCCGCGTCGCGGATCGGGTCGACGCTGTCTTCGACATGCGTGACGCCGCCATCATCGAAACAGCGCAGCACATGAACGATCGCCGCCACCTCGCGGATATGACCCAGGAACTTGTTGCCCAGCCCCTCGCCCTTTGACGCGCCGCGCACCAGGCCGGCAATATCAACAAATTCAAGCCAGGTCGGAACCTCCTGCGCGGATTTGCTGATTTTCGCGATCTTGCGAAGCCGTTCATCCGGCACGGAAACACGCCCGGTATTCGGTTCGATCGTACAGAACGGGTAATTGGCCGCCTCGGCCTGGGCCGTTTCGGTCAACGCGTTGAACAGCGTCGATTTCCCCACATTGGGCAGCCCGACAATACCGCAGTTAAACCCCATTTTTCTCAGGACTCCCGACCGGGATTCGGCGCCGCTGCGCCATCTACCGGTCTCTCAGGCTTGGGTCGTGGTGGATTCAGGTTCATGGCGACCTGGCTCATGAAGGCATCGAAGGTCCGCTTGCCCAGCCAGGGCGCGCATTCGGCAATGCCGTCTATGACCTTGCCGACCAGTACCGATTCGGTTTTCGCGAAATCCCCCAGGACATAACCATGCACCCGGTCCTTGTCACCCGGATGCCCGATGCCGACGCGCATCCGGTGGTATTCCTTGCCGATATGCGCATCGATGCTGCGCAACCCGTTATGGCCGGCATGGCCGCCGCCCTTCTTGATCCGGATCTTGCCGGTCGCAAGGTCCAGGTCGTCATGGATGACCATGACGTCATCCGGCGTCAGCTTGAAAAATCGCAGGGCCTCTCCGACGGCGCGACCGGATTCGTTCATGAACGTGGTCGGCTTGATCGCCAGTACCTTTTCGCCATCGAGAACACCCTCGGCGACCAGTGACTGGAACCGGGCGCGATAGGGCTGAAACGAATGGCGGCGGACAATTTCGTCCACCGCCATGAAGCCTATATTGTGCCTGTTCCTCTCGTATTTCGGTCCGGGGTTTCCCAGGCCAACGAGCAGCAACATGAGCCTAGTCCTCTTCGGCTTCGGCTTTCTCTTCGCCTTCTTCGCCGTCTTCCTCGCCGCCTTCGCCCTCGACCTCTTCTTCTTCGGTCGCGACATTCGGCGCGGCAATTGTGGCGATGGTAAAGTCACGGTCGGTAATGGTGGGCTCGACCCCGTCCGGAACCGTCAGATGGCTGAAATGGATGCTGTCGCCGATATCAAGGCCCGTCAGGTCAACTTCGAAAGACGCCGGAATCGAATCGACCACGCAATTCACTTCGATATCGTAGCGCACGACGTTGAGCACGCCGCCACGGCGTAGGCCGGGGCATTCTTCTTCATTGATGAAGTTACACGGCACTTCGACCGTCACCTTGGTCGCCGCGGACACGCGCAGAAAGTCAACATGTTCCGGCACATCCGTCACCGGGTGCAGCTGGATGTCACGCGGCAGGACCCGTTCGGTATCGCCGCCATCGATCTTGATATCGAAGACTGTCGAAAAGAACGATCCGCGCTCCATGCTCATGCGCAGTTCGAGCGGGTCGATGGAAATCATGCGGGGGTCTTTTTTGGCGCCATAGACAACCGACGGAACCTTGCCGGCGCGACGTACGGCACGGGCGGCCCCCTTACCGGCCCGTTCCCGAGGCGTGGCCTCGAGGGTAAATATTTCAGCCATTTAATTTCTCCGTTAGAACAAACAAGGACGCCTCCTCCAGGGGGGGCGGCGTCACGCGAAGGGCGCTCTACGCGTTGTAGCGCAAAACGTCAACATGAATCACACGAAAAGGCTTGAAACTGAACGATTCTCGGCGATTCGCAGGATGGCTTCAGCCAGTAGCGGTGCGATCGGCAACTGGCGCATATTGGGCGCCGCCACCATCGACTCCGTTGCCTCGATGCTGTCGGTCGTCACCAGGCTTTGCAGCGGTGAGGCGGTCACCCGGGCGACCGCGCCGCCGGACAACACGCCGTGCGTGGTATAGGCCTCGACGGCAAGCGCACCCTTCTGCATCAGCGCGTCCGCGGCGTTGCACAGCGTCCCCGCCGAATCGACGATATCGTCGACCAGAATGCACCGGCGCCCGGAAACCTCGCCAATGATATTCATGACCTCGGAATCGCCGGCCTTTTCACGCCGCTTGTCGATGATCGCCAGATCGGCGCCAAGGCGGCTGGCGATGGCACGGGCACGGACAACGCCGCCCACATCCGGCGATACGATGACAAGTTCATCGCCATTCTGCGCCCGCGCCGCCTCGATATCCTTCAGGAATACCGGCGCCGCGATCAGATTGTCGGTCGGAATATCGAAAAAGCCCTGGATCTGGCCCGCGTGCAGATCCATGGTCAGGACCCGGTCGACCCCGGCCGTGGTGATCAGGTTCGCCACAAGCTTGGCGGAAATCGGCGTCCGGGGGCCGGTTTTCCGGTCCTGCCGCGCATAGCCGAAATAGGGAATAACCGCCGTAATGCGCTGCGCCGAACCGCGCCGCAGGGCGTCGATCGTCACCAGCAGTTCCATCAGGTTGTCATTCGCCGGAAAACTGGTGGACTGAACGACAAACACGTCCTCGCCCCGAACGTTTTCCAGTATCTCGACAAACACTTCCATGTCGGAGAACCGGCGGATTGCCGCCCGCGTCAGCGGTGTGTCGAGATATTGGCCAATAGCTTCGGCCAACGGCCTGTTGCTGTTGCCGCTGAGTATCTTCATGCCAAATTCCGGATTGTTGCGTTCCCGAAGCCGCCGCCTGCCACCCGGGTAACGGACCACTCGGCCCGGCCTCCCCGTTTCGCGACGCGGCGCCTGTATATCAAGGGCCACCCGGCCTGTAAATGTCTCGCAGACGTCACAACGGATTCCCCTTACCGGCGGCGGATATCTTCAGCGTCATCGATGATCCTCATGATCCGGGTGATATCACTGATAACGGCCGAGGTAATATCATACGCCAGCGCGCCCCATTTGACGTCGAGCTCGCCCTGGCGCACATCATTCGACTGTTTCAGCTCCCCGATTTCCTTGCCGTCGGGGTCCCGCAGCGTCCAGACCAGCGAGAGCGATTCCTTGCCGCCGGCAATCGGCGTCACCTTGACGACGCCATAAATCAGGATTGCGGCGTCTTCCGGATTGGCGGTCACCGGCAGCCCCGCGCGCCGCAAAACAGCTTCAAACGCCGTTTTCAGCGCCGCGTTGCCGTCCCCGGGCGCGCCTTCGACGGATACCACGGCAAAGCGGGACCGTTGCCTTTTCGGTAAGTCCCGTACAGCAATAGCCGGCCCGTGCAGGGATTCGGCGGTCGCCGCCGCGGTGACATCCGCGATCCGGCCAAGGTCGGCGACGCGGCCCGCCTGCCACGCCTCCCGGGTCACCACGTGCCGGGTCACAAAGCCGGTCACGGTTTCGCCGGACTCATCCGTCAGATTCCAGGCAATCGAAAGATCGCCCGCCGGACCGGGCGGGGTGGCAAGGCCTTCCAGCAGGAACGCATTTTTCAGGTCGCCCCCCGTGGTCGCCGGTATCCCGTTGCGCACCAGCGCCGCCGCCAGAATTTCCGTCAGCGGCCCGGACGCCGCTGTTGGCGCACCTTCAATCGGCACGACGACGACACCCGCGCTGTCCTGGATGGCTTCAAAGGGGCTTTCGACGCCTTTCCCCTCCTTGAACGGCCGGGGCAACGGTCCGCAGCCGGCCATCACGAACAGCAGCAGACATATCAAGGCATTACGGGGGTTATAAAACCGCACAGCTCACCACCAGCAGTATCAGGGCCAGGGCCAGCATCTGTATCAAATATGGCATGGCGATCCGTCCCGCGGGCTCACGACTGAATTTCGGGGGTCAGCGCGATGGCCGACAGGCCCCGGCCGTAATCCGGTTCGCCGCGATGGGTTGCGCGCCGGTAACTGAAAAACCGGTCCGGGTCGGCACAGGTATCCGCCGCCATGACATCAACCGCACCAAGCCCCTGGCCCGCGAGCACGGATTCGATGAACCCCGGCAGATCGAACATGAAATGACCGGCACGGACGGATGCGGTGAAAAACCGGGCATTGCCCGCATCTTCGGCCAGAAACGGCGCCGGAAATTCCGGACCGACCTCATAGGAGGCCTGGGCGATCGTCGGCCCCACCGCCGCCGCGATGGCGCCCCGACGGGCGCCCAGCCCTTCCATCGCCGAAATCGTGGCCTGCAGCACCCCGGTGACGGCGCCCTTCCATCCCGCATGTGCGGCGCCGATAACCCCGGCCCCCGCATCTGCGAACAGGACCGGCGCGCAATCCGCCGTCAGGATACCCAGCGCGATACCGGGCCGGTCGGTCACCATCGCGTCGCATTTCGGCGCATCACCCGGCTGCCAGGGCGCGGCTGCATGGGCAACCTCGCGCCCGTGAACCTGATAGACCGTATTCAGCGTCGGCAGTGCCAGTGCCGCCGCAATCCGCCGGCGGCTTTCCGTTACCGCATCCGCATCGTCATCCGAGCCGTAACCGGTATTCAACGAATCATAGATGCCGGTACTGACCCCGCCCCGCCGGGTGAAAAACCCGTGCCGCACCCGCTTTGGGTCCTGCAACGCAGGGGACGTCAGAAAGGAAACGGACTCGGTCATGAACGATCAGCCTTCGAAGCCGGGGGGTACGGGCATGCCCTGCGGTACCAGGGCCAATACCTTGAACAGGGTGCCCATTTCCGCCGGATCGATCAAGCGTGTCAGACCGGACCGGATCGCCGCCTTCTGGTCCGGCGTCGCCTTTGCCATCAACTGTTCGGCCCGGACCTCAGCGCCGAGCGCCTGCAGAAACGCCGGCCGCGCGCGCCAGCGCCGCGAAATCGACATGAACCGTCAGATCCGCGTCACCCGGATCGAGCAGCACGTCATGTGGCTTGTGCGACCGGACCGCCTGCAGCGTGTCGCCGGCGGCGCTTTGCATGTATCCGTAATCAATGATCAGAGCAGCCCCGCCGAAAGCACCGAGCCGGGCGGATATGGCGGCGGCGATGGACAGGGCTGCCGGCTGGATTTCGGCAATCGCCCCCTCGGCCGCGCCCGCACGCATGCCCGGATCCAGCAACGCCGCGGATGGCGCGCCCGGTGTGGACAGGACGAATTGCAGCCCCTGCGGCCCGTTGCCGACCAGCCGTTCGCACCAGCCGTCCGCCTCGCGCTGCAATTGCCGCACCGGCAGCGCATCGAAGAATTCATTGGCGACCAGCAGCAGCGGCCCTTCCGGGATATCATCGAACCGGTCATGCCAGACGACGTCGCGCCCCGCCAGCGCGCTGCGTTGCGCCTCGCGCAGGACCGGGCTGGTCTCCACAAGGTGGACCTGCGCCGCCCGGATGAAATCCGGCGATACCGCGGCGGCACGCAGCGCATCCGCCATCAGGGTACCCCGGCCGGGACCCAGTTCCACCAGCCGCACAGGGTCCGGGGCGCCCATCTGGCGCCAGACTTCGACACACCACAGCCCGAGCATTTCACCGAAAACCTGGCTGATTTCAGAGGCAGTGATGAAGTCGCCCTTGCGGCCGAACGGATCGCGGGTGGTGTAATATCCCCATTCCGGATGCCCCAGCGCCAGCGCCATATATTCCGAGATACTGATCGGACCGGACGTCGCAATCCGTCGCGCGATCAGTCGCGAAAGATCGTTCACGCGTCAACCGGCGGCCGCCGCATGCCGCGAATCACCAGGTACAGACCAAGCGCCACCATCGGCATCGACAGCCATTGGCCCCAGGTCGTTCCGAAGGCCAGCAACCCGATGAATTCATCCGGTTCCCGGACGGTTTCCACCAGCATCCGGGATAACCCGTAGCCGATCATGAAGACGCCGCTGGCCAGCCCGACACGGCGCCGCGCCTGCATCGGCACGACCAGTATCGTCAGGATAACGAACAGCAGCAGCCCTTCCAGGACGGCTTCATAGAGCTGGCTGGGATGGCGCGGCATGTCGCCGGCATGCCGGAAGATCACGCCGAAGGACCCGTCGGTCGGCCGGCCCCACAATTCGCCATTGATGAAATTGGCAATCCGCCCGAGGAACAGCCCGATAGGCGTCACCGCCGCCAGGATATCCGCCAGCGCGAAGAAGGCGATGCCATGCCGCCGCGTAAACAGGACCGCCGCCAGGATGACGCCCGCCAGGCCGCCATGGAACGACATTCCCCCGTTCCACATCTGCGGAATTTCCGCCAGGTTCTCAAGGTAATAGGCGGGCTTGTAGAAAATAACATAGCCGAGCCGCCCGCCGAGAATGACGCCGAGCGTCGCCCAGATCAGGAAATCGTCGATATGCTTCGGCGTCAGCAGACCGGGTGGGCGCTTTGCCAGCCACATTCCGTAACGCCAGGCCCCCATCAGTCCGCCAATATAGGCAAGCGCGTACCAGCGAACCTGGAATATGCCGAGGTCTAGCGCGACGGGATCGAAACCGGGAAACTCGTAAATGCCCATCGGCGCTACCTGTGCGAATCGTTGGTTTCGAGGAATTCCTGGATATAGCGCCGCACGCCGTCTTCGAGCGCGGTCGGCGGCCCCGCGTAGCCTGCTTCCCGGATACGGCTCATATTTGCCTGGGTATGGTACTGGTAATGCTGACGGATATGTTCCGGCGTGTCGATGAATTCGATCACAGGCGACTGATCCAGCGCCGCAAAACAGGCCCGTGCCAGATCGGCAAAACTGCGCGCGCCGCCGGTACCGCAATTGAACAGGCCATTGACCGACGGATTGTCGTAAAGCCACAGCATCATATCAACGCAGTCACCGACCCAGACGAAATCGCGTTCCTGCCCGCCATCGGGATAGGCCGGGTTATGCGAGCGGAACAGCCGTGCCTTGCCGGTATCGCGGATCTGGCGATGCAGTTGCACCACGAGGCTCTGTTGTCCGCCCTTGTGATGTTCGTTCGGGCCATAGACGTTGAAGAACTTCATACCAGCCCATTGCGGCGGCGCGATTCCTGCTTCCGCCAGCATGACCGCGTCCATGTCGAAGATATGCTTGGACCAGCCGTACAGGTTCAGTGGCTTCAGCCTGGTCAGCGCCGCGGGGTCATTGTCATCGTCAAACCCGGCCTCGCCGCCGCCATAGGTCGCCGCAGAAGAAGCGTAAATCAGCCGAACATCATGCTTCGCACACCAGCGCCAAAGCATGAGCGACAAGTCGAGGTTGTTGTCGAGCACGATATCCGGATCGCGTTCCACCGTGGAGGATGACGCGCCCATGTGGAAGATGGCCGCGAGACTACCGGCGTTTTCCGCCAGCCAGTCCGTCAGGCGTTCCGGCTGCACGATGCCGGCCAACGCATGTTTTTCGATATTGCGGGATTTTTCCGGCATATCGAGCCAGTCGCATACATAAACCGGCGCGGACGCCCGTTCGCACAGCGCGGCGACGAGGTTCGAGCCGATAAACCCCGCACCGCCGGTTACCAGGATCATCGTCAACTCCGGTCATCTCGACGAGGCTTCTTATAGGCGAGTGCATCACACGGCGGCAAGAC
>CAXBEC010000058.1:0-9996 GCA_963974145.1 uncultured Alphaproteobacteria bacterium
CCTTCTCCCCTCCAGGGGAGAAGGGGGTTATGCTGAATCGCCCCCTCGCCCTTTAAGGGAGAGGGATGGGGTGAGGGTGGAAACGCAGAGCGTGCATTTCAAAGCGACGGAATCGATCAGCCGAAGCAGGCTTCCACCCGCTGCATGGTTGGACTATCCAGCGCACCGGCATTGGCAGCCTTGACGCAATCGTCGAGTTCGGCGCGGTTCTTCACGCCCAGCACGACGGTGTCGATGCTGGCCATGGACAACGCGTAGCGATGCGCGAGCGCGGCGGCGGATTGGCCGAGTTCTGCGGCCAGCGCACGGAAACGCGCCGCACGGGCGAAATCGGTGACGACGCCGTGATCCGCCGGCAGGTCGCGGTCGAGCGCGTCGGTCAGCGCGCCGCCCTGCACGGCGCGGATGCCCATGACGCCGACGCCATTGCCCTTTGCCGTGGCGATGATCTCCCGCGCGCGGGTCGGGCCGGCGTAATACTGTAACTCGCCGATGGAATCGATCGGGTTGGCGATGCATTGCACGACGTCGGGTTTCGGGTCGGATGCCAGCGCGTCCAGGATTTGCGGCGGGATGCCGATGCCGGTGATGCCCCAGGCGCCGATCCGACCCTGGGCCTTCAGCGCCTCGCAGGCGGGGCGGAAGCGTTCCCTATAGGTTGCCCAGCGGGTCGCGGGCCGGTCGCTATAGGCGCTGGCGTCGTAATCGTCGGGAATGATGTTGGAATGCAGGAAGAAGACATCGACCCGGTCCAGCCGCATCCGTTCCAGGCTTTCCGCCAGGCTCTTCGTCAGCGCCATTTCGACTTCATCGTCGGGCGGCGTACCGAGCCGGCATTTCGTGGTGATGCGCACGTCGTCCGGCAGTTTGCCCTCGAAGGCGGCGCCGATAACGTTTTCCGCCTCGCCCTGACCGTAAGCGGGGGCCATGTCCAGCAGGGTGATGCCGTTATCGACCGCAGCGCGGGTGGTGGCGATGCATTCCTCGCGCGTGGTCTCCCCCCAAAGCTGCCCGATCCCGCCGCCGCCCAGGGTCAGTGAACTGACCGGCCACAGCTCTCCCAGCTGCCGCGTTTCCATCCCTATTTGTTTTCCTCGGCGGAAATGATCACCGAGTCGTCCCGGTTGCCCCATTCGCCCCAGGATCCCATGTAGTTCCGCACCTTCTTGTAGCCCAGCGATTTCAGCACGAGCCAAGTGCTGGCCGAACGATACCCGCCCTGGCAATAGGGGATGCAGGTCTTGTCCGGTGTGACGCCCTTCGATTCATACATGGCGCGGATTTCATCGGCGGGGCGCAGCGCACCCTTGTCGTCCAGATGGTCGCGCCAGAAGATATGTACCGCACCCGGCATGGTGCCGACGCGCCGGGCGCGTTTTTCCGTGCCAAGATATTCGGTTTCCCGCCGCGTATCGATAATCACGACATTGTCGTCATCCAGCGCGTCATGCACGTCGAACCGGGTCGCCAGTTCATCCATCTTCCGTTCGCCCTTCAGCCCGCCGCCGGAGGGGGGAGCGGTTTCGGTCGTCAGTTCGTAGCCGGCATCGACCCAGCCCTGCGAGCCGCCGTCGAGGATGCGCACATCCTTGTGGCCCAGTACCGTCAGCAGCCAGACGCCGCGCGCCGCGCGTTCGCCGGTTTCGCTATCATAGATGACGACCGGACGGTCCATGGTGATGCCGCGCGAGGCGAACTGCGCCTGATACATCGCCAGGAAGGCATTGAGCGGCGCTTCCGACGTGTCGTTGACACTGACACCATAGAGGTCGAGATGCTGCGTGCCAGGAATATGCCCTTCCGCATAGGCTTCGGTGGGGCGGAAATCGAGGATACTGACCTGACCGAGTTTTTCATGCAGTTCCTGCGGGGTCATCAATAGTTCGAGGTTCGAAAAGCCTTTATGGGACATCGGATTCGCCTTCGTCATAGGGACGGCCAGATTGCCGCGCGCAGGCCGGGACCGTAGCAAGGCGGACGGGTCGGAGCAACGACAGACGCCACCGGCACCGGGATTTCTAATTCTTGAGCAGAAGGATGATTCCGCTGATGAACAGCAGCACACTGACCAGATGAACATAGGCTTTGGTGGACATGATGGAATGGGCGCGCCCGCCGACCCAAAGGCCGGCCGCGATCAGCGGCAGGCCGGCCAGTATGGTTAAAATCATATCCGCGGCCAAAAAGCCGAAAGACGCGAATGCCGCAAGCCGGATGGCGCCGTCGATCATGAAGTTTGCCGAGAAGGTTGCGCGCGAGGCATCCTTGTCCATGCCGCGCAGGTTAAAATAAATGACATAGAACGGGCCGCCCGTGCCAAAGAGCGTGCCGATCATGCCCCCCAGGAGACCGCAGGGGACTGCCAGAAACCGCGACCCGTGCAATACCGGCAACGGCAAAATCTGGTAAACGGCGTATGTGATCACAAAAATCGCCAGCGCCTGTTTCAGGGTCGATGATGCCAGAGACTGAAGCACGGTGAGCCCCAGCGCGACACCGATCAGCGTGAACGGGACAAGCACGAATTCCTCGCGCCACACGATCTTGTCACGGTTGCGAATCCCCTGGCTGGCGGACCCGATATAGTCGAACAGCACGACAACCGGTACGACCAGCTGGACCGGGAAGACCATGGCCAGCAGAGGAACCGCGATGAGCCCGGATCCGAACCCGGCCATGCCACGAACCATATAGGCGATGAACAGCACCATCGCCGCAAACAGCCATTCTAACTGGAATTCCACGTTGTACGATTCTACCTATGGAGGCTTTCGGCGAGGGAGCCAGGACGAAAATTACGAAAGCGGGACGGATAAGCGTGTGGATAACGGCGGTAATGGTTAACCGGAACTCTGATCCCGTCTTGCGTATCTGAATATTTCGGCGCAGGCAAATATTCGTATAAATTTACGTCCGACGTTGAACCGGGCCTGCCGTGATTTTACCAACCGTTGATGACAGGAAAATATCTCATAACAATTTAATTATAAATGATATTTTATCTATTCCCGCATTCGCCAAAAATGCCGGCTACGACAAACTGAATTTAGATTTTCATCATTTGTGGCCAATTGTGCCGGAGCGGGAAAACCCATGTCCGGCATCCGAATCGGGAGCCTCGCGAACCGTTTGCGGCGTCACGAAAATGCGTCATTTTGGTCGACGGCTATGGGTGTGTTAACCATTGATCAATTACTCATGATTTAAAAATGAGCTAATTGTGGGGGTTTTCAATTAGCGATCAGTTGTAGAGTTTGCGGTCTGGCAACGAACACCATTGCGGCCTGTGAGACGAGGAACCGACTGTCGAAAGGATGAGATGATGCGGACAGCGAAATGGCTTCCGGTAGCGCTGGGGTTGACGATTCTTGGATCGGCGCCGGTGGCTGCGATTGGCGCTGGTGAGACTGAAAAGAAATGCCTGTTCGTTTCGTCCTACCATCAGGGATACGAGTGGTCGGATGGTGTTGAGCGCGGCCTGCGCGCCGTTCTGGAAGGGAAGTGCGAATACCGCCAGTTCGATATGGATACCAAGCACCGGAAGTCGACCAGGGAAAAAGAGCAAAGCGCGCTTGAGGCGAAGGCTATTATCGAATCCTGGAAACCGGATGTTGTGATTACAGCGGATGACAATGCCGCGAAATATCTGATCGAACCGTATTACCGGGACCATCACCTGCCTTTCGTTTTCGCCGGTGTGAACTGGACCGCGAAAGAGTATGGATTTCCCTACAGCAACGTGACCGGAATGATCGAAGTGGCACCGATTGTGCCGATGCTGGAAAGTGCGATGGACATCGTTCCGAAGCTTCGCCGCGCCTTCTATCTGGGTGCCGACACGCTGACGGAACAAAAGAATATGGAACGTTTCCGGGAGGCGGCAGACCAGCTTGGCTTCATGCTGGAATGGGCGCTGGTCGATTCCGTCGAGAAATGGCTGCAGGTTTATGAGCAGGCTCAGGAAACCGATCTCGTCATACTCGGCAGCAATGCGGGCATCAATGACTGGGACGCTGACCGGGCGAGGGCAGGCGTGCTGGAGTTGACCCGTAAACTCAGCGTTACCAACCATGACTGGATGATGCCATTCGCGATCATCGGTGTTACGAAAGTCGCTGAGGAGCAGGGCGAATGGGCAGGAAAGGCGGCGATTGCCATCCTCGGCGGTATTGCGCCGTCAGCAATTCCGATCGTGCCCAATAACCGGCGGGATATCTGGGTAAACCCTAAGATCATCAATGCGGCCAGCATCACGCTTCCGGTCAGCATGATGCGTAAAGCAAAAAAGGTGTTGTTGCTTGAGTGAAATCCGTAACCGCTGGCTTTTCAAGACATCTGATGTCGTCGGGTTCACGGTTTTTGCCTGTCTGACGTGCGTGTCTCTGGCCATGCTGGCAATTTGGCTGGACCTGGGCGCCTCGAAGACCGCCTTCGAAGAGCGTGTGTCCAGCCTGCAGCGGACGCTTGCGCAACAGTTTGGTAATACCGACGCGATCCTGACATCTCTGGCCGGCTTGCATCATTCGAGCGACAACATCAAGGCGCACGAGTTTGCCGGACAGTCCCGTGAACTTCTGGCGGCCTATCCTTTTGTCGATGCGATTGTCCAGGCGAATGTCCTGGAGGGACAGGACCGCGAGGCATTTGAAGACCGGATGCGGAGCAACGGTTTTGTGCAATTCAGCCTGAACGAACATCGCGACGGTGAAATCAAGAATTCCACGCTTGGGCGAAATATTCACCTGCCGATCGTCGTTCTCGAACCGTTTGATCCCATCAACGCGTCGCTGATCGGATACGACATGCTCTCCAATCCACATCTGGCGGATGCGCTTGCGACGGCAATCGCGAGTGGCCAGGTGGCAATCTCCAATTCCGTGACCCTGCCGAATATCGGCGAACGAATTTTCGTTTTCAAAGCGTTCTATCTTGGCTACACCTCCCCCACCACGGAAAGCCTGCGAAAGATACAAACCAGCGGAATTATCGCGCTGGTTATCGATCCGCGACACTTTCTCGAGAAAATATTCAGGGACTACAGCGACCTCGAAATCACGTTCCTGGTGAACAGAGACGCGTCAGACAATATTGACCGTATGTTGTTCAACTATGTGCCGGCACAATTGAGCGCCCGGTTGCCGTTTATAAACGCCTTTGTGTCGCGAATACCGCTGACCGAGAAAAACCCGTCCTTTACGCTTGAAATTCGCAGTTCACCGAGATTCGAGCAAATCAGGTTCTGGCTGGTAATATTGCTTGTCGTGATCGGTGCGGTCGGTTGCGGCTTTCTCGGTCTCGCAATCTGGCAGAAACGTGCAGGGCAACTGCGCAGTGATGAAGATGAGCGTGTCCTGCGCGAAAACGAGATCAAATTCCGCGATTTTGCTGAAATTGCATCTGACCTTTTCTGGTCGACCGACAGGGACCTGCAGATCGACTATTCCTCTGATGAGCCGTTCGGCCTGTCCGTGCTGCCGCTCCAGGCGTTGCTCACAGGCGAGGAATCGAGCAGCACAATCCGGATCAGCGGGCATATCGCCAGGCAGCTTGCAGATGACCTGAAGAACCACAGGCCGTTCCGGGATATCAGATACAGCTGCAACGACGGCGATGGCCCTGCCAAATGGTGGGCCGTGTCGGGCAAGCCGACATTCGACAGCGATGGAAATTTCTGCGGCTACCGAGGAACCGGACGTGACGTCACCAAGGAAACCGAAGCCCGTCACGCCCTGATTGAATCCAAGGAAGAAGCCGAGATCGCCAACCGCTCGAAGTCCGAATTCATTGCGAATATGAGCCATGAACTTCGGACACCCCTGAATGCCATTATCGGGTTTTCAGAAGTCCTGCAGTCGGAACGCCTCGGCGCATTGGGATCGGAACGCTATCGCAGTTATGCATTCGATATTCACAATTCCGGCAATCACCTTCTGTCGCTGATCAACGACATTCTCGACCTTTCGAAGGTTGAATCGGGTTTCGACGACCTCAATGAAGAAAAAATCAATGTCGCTGAAGTCGTGCGCGCGCTCATCGTCCTGATCAAGCCCCATGCAGTGAAGGGGGACGTGACGCTGGAGCTGGATTTCGGTGACGATTTGCCGCCGTTGTATGCCGACGAACGAAAGATCAAGCAGATCCTTGTCAATATTCTCAGCAACGCGATCAAGTTCACCCGGCCGGGCGGTGTGGTGACCCTGAGAATTCACTGCCTGCCTTCCGGGGAGTATGAATTCCAGGTGCATGACAATGGCATCGGTATGACACCGGAGGATGTCGAAAAGGCGCTGCTCAAATTCGGGCAGATCGATAGCGAGCTTAATCGGAAATACGACGGTACGGGTCTCGGGTTACCGCTGTCGAAATCCCTTACGGAACTTCACGGCGGCGTACTGGAAATCGACAGCCTGAAGAATCGCGGTACGACCGTCACCATCCGACTGCCCGCTTTTCGGACTATGCTGCCGGATGGTAGTGTCACCGAAGAAATTTCTGCCGATACCGTCCTGTAGCGCGGGCGCGCTATTCCCGGAATTTGCCAGCTGGTGACAGGGCGCCTGCTGATTTATTTGAAAGTTTTCAAGCGCCTCTCCTGTCGGGATTTGTACAGGAGCCGGGCCGGTGTCCGAATGTCAGGGTAATGGCGGATCGACACGTTAATAAAGTATGGCGGAAAATAGCCGTTCGTAACGATTTGTTAATACTCCTGAACGTGAAATGGCATTCGCGCAACATGACGCTGCCGGACTTTCGGCGGTTCATGGGATGATGCAGGAGAGAGGCATGGCACAGGACCCGGTTCTGACACTGGACAGGAAGCTTCGCAGGCTCGCCGCCGAACGTTCCCGGCTGGCCGATGAAAACGCCCGCTGCGACGCCATGGGCGGTAACCCGGGTGAACTGGATGCCGCTTTTGTTGCGCATAGCGAGAAGTGGCATCCTGCGATGCGCGCCCTTGCCGATACCCCTGCCGCGACAATGGACGGAGTCCTCGCCAAGCTGCGTGTCCTGGCAGGGTCGATGGTTGCCGGCCGGGAAACCGTCTATGACGAGGATATTCTCCTGCTCGCCATCGCCGACCTAGAACGATTGTCTCGGCGCGACAACTAGAAAACCTGGGCGCGTAGTCTGGTTTTACCAAGATCGATCAGGTTCAAGTGGCTGCGGGGCCGCCGGGTGCGATTCCACAGCCACCATCTGACCTAGAACTGATTGATTACCCCGCCGTTGATCTGCAGCATCTGGCCGTTGATGAACCCGCCCTGATCCGACACCAGAAGATCGACCATTGCGGCAATGTCATCCGGCGTGCCAAGCCGCGCGACTGGATTCGCCTTGAGCAACGCCTGAAAGCGCGGCGCGGAAACATCCTCGCTGATATCGGGAAACGTGCCCGGTGAAATGATATTGGTCGTCACGCCTTGCGGCCCGAATTCCTTCGACAGCGACTTGGTAAGGCCCCACAGTGCGTGCTTGGAAACGCTGACTGCAGCCTTGCCCGCATAGCCCTGCTGCGCGTTCATTCCCGTAAAGTGAATGATGCGGCCCCATCCCTTTGCCAGCATGCCCGGCGCACAGGCGCGGATGAGGTGATAGGCGGAATAGAAATTGGTATCCATGACGTGGTTCCAGTCCGCCTCGCTGGATTTCAGGAAATCGCCATCGGGGCGGATGGCGGCATTGTTGACCAGCACATCGACGCTGCCGAAACGGTCGATGGCGGATTTGGCCATCGCCTTGACCTTGTCGCTATCGCCGATATCGCACATCTCGATCATCGATTCCGCGCCCAGTTTGGCGATCTCGCCCGCCACCGCCTCGCAGGCGTCGCGGTTGCGCGAACCGTTCAGCACGATGTTGTAGCCGGATGCGGCAAGATGCAGCGCGATGGCCTTGCCGATATTGCGCCCCGATCCGGTGATCAGCGCGGTCCGCTTGTCCTGGGCCATTGGAAAGTCCTCCCCGTTCTGTTTCAGATGTCAGATTAATGCCGGTCTGTCATGTGGTCCCGGCGCTGTGATCGAGATGACCCTGCGCCAGCTGGCACAGCGCATCGTGGATACGGCGGTCGATTTCTATTCCATCGCGACGCAACCTCTCGCGCACGCGGTATCCGCGCTCGCCGGGCAGGCGGATTTCGCTGACGCCCGGTTGGCGCGGGGTCGCCTTGATCGCGATGATGCGCGCTGTGAGTTCGCGTCGGTATTCGTCAATTGAAACAAACAGGTCCGGTTTGAACGCCATGATCATATAGCCGCGCACATCGCCGGTCTCGCGTATTCCGGCACACAACGCGCCAAGCGCATCCATGGCCAGCGCAAGCCCGAAACCCTTGTAGCCGCCTTCGGGCCCGCCGAAGGGCAGCAGTGTGCCGCGCCGAGCCTCGCGCGCATCGGTGGTCGGTTCACCCGACGCGTCCAGCGCGACCCCTTCCGGGATCGGCGTGCCCATGCGTTCGCGCAGCTGCAGGTCCGTCGCCATGAAGGCCGATGTCCCCATGTCGATAACCAGCGGATCGCTTTCTGTCGGAAAGCCGAAGGCGATGGGGTTGGTGCCGAGCGCCGGGCCGGCGCCGCCGAAGGGCGCGACCTGCGCCGGGGAACTCACCGTATGAATGCCGATCAGTCCGGCCCGGGCGATTGCCTCGCAGTAATAGGCGCTGCGCCCGCTCATCCAGGTATTCGCCATACAGACGACCGCGAGCCCCTGCGCCGTGGCCCTGCGGATGGCTTCCTGTGTTGCGTAGTGGATACCGATCATGCCGCTCTGGTTGCCGCCGTCCATCAGTGCGGTAACGGGACTTTCCCTAGTCACCCGTGGCGTCTGGCGGGGTTCCCTGAAATGGGCGGCGTCCACAACGTTCAGCAGTTTCGGCAGGCCGGAATATTCATAGCCGCACAGCGCCGCATCCATCACATGGTCGGCGAGTATCCGGGCATCTGCCGCGTCATAGCCAACGCCGCGCATTGCCCTTTCGGCCAGATCCTGTGCCTCGGCGGTAGCGAGATGAATTCTCTCTTCTGTGACAGTGTCAGACATGCCGGTTCCTGATGCTTCTTCGCACTGCGACTAGATCTGGCGTGTTTGTGTCACCAAATGCGTCGTCGCAGACATTTCGGGTGATCCGGGACTCGTTCCGGTGTCTCGGAACGGGGATATTCCGCGATAACACCGTTTGCCGCAAGCGTCCGTAGAGCGACAGGGCGTTATCGCCTAAACTGTTCCTTCGATCGTGCGAACTCACATACAATTTATCGACAATACCGGGGGTAGGGGTCCATGGCGGACGCGAATAAAGAAACATATGACTACATCATTGTCGGGGCGGGTTCCGCCGGCTCGGCGGTGGCGCATCGGCTGTCGGCTAATCCGGCGCATCGCGTTCTGCTGCTCGAAGCCGGCCCGCCGAGCCACCCGATGTCACGCTTTCCGTTCGGCGCCCGTTCTCTCATTGCCAACCCGCTGGCCAACTGGTGCTATTCCTCCGAGCCGGAAGCGAGCACCAATGGCCGCAGAATTCCGGTGCCGCGCGGCAAGCTGCTGGGCGGGTCGAGCGCCATTAACGGGCTGGTCTTCGTGCGGGGGCAGGCGCAGGACTACAATACCTGGGCCCAGATGGGGAACCGGGGCTGGAGCTATGAAGACGTGCTGCCGGTTTTCAAGCGGCTGGAAAGCTACGAAGGGGGTGGCGACGATGAGTTCCGCGGCCGCGAGGGACCGTTGCGGGTTACCTATCCGGATGAGAAGGGGCCACTTTATGACGCGCTGATCGAAGCCGCAGGGCAGATCGGCATCCCGCATGTGGCCGATTACAATGGCGCTTCGCAGGAAGGTATTTCCATGAGCCAGGCGACCATTGCCGCCGGCCGACGGATGAGTACCGCATATTGTTATCTGGACCCGATAAAGAACCGCCGGAACCTCACCATCGTGACCGATGCGTTGACGGAAGGCCTTGTGCTGGACGGCAAGCGCTGCACCGGCGTGCGCTTTTCT
>CAXBEC010000059.1:0-9984 GCA_963974145.1 uncultured Alphaproteobacteria bacterium
CCTTGCCGCCGGAATAGGCATCGGCGCAGTCGATGAAATTGACCTGGTTGTCGCGCGCCATGTTGATGACCTTGGCCGCGGTCGCATCGTTCATGCTGCTGCCGAAATCCATGGTGCCGAGGCAGATCGTCGAGACCCGCAAGCCGCTGTTACCGAGATAGCGAAATTCCATTTCTGTCCCCCGTTCCCTGTCGTATTCGTTGTTGCTGGCGGTAATCATAACCGAAGGGGCGGCCTTTGGACTCAAAAACGACAACACGGTGAACGTGTCGGGTGGCTTGCCGCGATGGGGGCGGGCAGGCAGCATGGCCGCCAAGGAGAAGAAAAGGGGATGAAATGACTTACGACTACATCATCGTCGGCGGCGGTTCCGCCGGTTCGGTGCTGGCCAATCGCCTGTCCGCGCGCAGCGCCAACAGGGTGCTGTTATGCGAAGCGGGACCCGATACACCGCATGGCAAGGTGCCCGATGTCATCCTCGACAGTTATCCGGGCATGGCCTATCTCGACAAACGCTTCCAGTGGCACGGGCTGAAGGTCACGACCGAGGTGATATCCCACAACAACCCGAATGAGGATCGTCCGCGACAGGTTCATTACGAGCAGGCGCGCGTGCTGGGGGGCGGGTCGTCGATCAACGGGCAGCTCGCCAATCGCGGCGCGCCGACAGATTACGACGAGTGGGAGGAACGGGGGGCGCGCGGCTGGGGCTGGGAATCGGTGCTGCCCTATTTCCGCAAGGTCGAACGCGACATGGATTTCCCTGATGACGAACGATATCACGGCACCGAGGGGCGTATCCCGGTGCGGCGGATTTTTCCCGATTCGTGGAACGCGCATACGAAAGGCGCCGGCAAGGCGTTCGAGAATGCGGGTTTCGACTTTCTGCCCGACCAGAACGGCGAATTCCGCGACGGCTATTTTCCGGCGACGATGTCGAACCTTTACGAACGCCGGGTTTCGGCGGCGATCGGTTATCTGGACCCCGGCACAAGGTTGCGGGACAATCTGACGATTTCCACCAGTACCACCGTCAGGGGGCTGCTGTTCGAGGGGACGCGCTGCACCGGGGTGACGGCGCTGGAGAAGGGAAAGGAAACCGAATTCCGCGCCAAAGAGGTCATCGTGTCGATGGGGGCGATCCATTCCCCTGCGCAGTTGCTGCGCGCGGGGATCGGCCCGGCAATGCATCTGCGCGACAGGGGGATCGCGGTCCGCGCGAACCGCGCCGGTGTCGGCCAGCGGCTGATGGACCACCCGATGATCGCGGTGGCGTCATTCCTGAAACCGCATGCGCGGATGGATGGCACGACCCGGCGGCAGGTACTGGCGGCGCTGCGGTTTTCGTCCGGTATCGGCGGCGCGCCGGCGGGCGACATGTTCGCCGCCGTGCTGAACAAGTCGGCCTGGCACGCGGTCGGCGACCAGATCGCCTCGATGGTGCTGTTCGTGAACAAGACCTTTTCCGAAACCGGGCAGGTCCGGTTGACGGATTCCGACTGGCGGACCGAGCCGACGGTGGAATTCAATCTTCTGTCTGACCGCCGCGACCTGGAACGTATGATGCAGGGTTTCCGCATGCTGGCGAAGATGCACAAGGACCCGGCGCTGCTGGCGGTGACCAGCGATGCCTTCCCGGCAAGCTACAGCGACAAGGTCCGGCAGGTCGGGCTGGTCAACATGAAGAACAAATTGCTGACCGGTCTGATGGCGAAACTGCTGGACGGACCCGATGCCCTGCGGAAAATCCTGATGGAGAAATTTATCATGGAAGGGGATACGATCGACGACCTGCTGGAGGACGAGGACCGCTTGGAAGCCTTCGTCCGCCGCGCGGCCGTTGGTGTCTGGCATGCGTCCTGTTCCTGCCGTATGGGAGCGGCGGACGACCCGATGGCGGTGGCGGACAGTGCCGGGCGGGTCTATGGCGTGCAGGGGTTGCGGGTGGTCGATGCCTCGCTTTTCCCGGTCGTGCCCTGCGCCAATACCAATTTCCCGACCTTCATGACGGCGGAGAAGATTTCCGACATGATCCTGTCGGGCGACTAGGAAGGCATGGCGGCGCTTCGGACGCGTTGTTCCCGCCACAGCACGTACAGCCCGCTGGCGACAATGATCACGGTGCCCGTCAGGACGTGCAGGCCCGGCATGTGACCGAAGAGGTAATATCCCAGGATGGTTGCCCAGATCAGCTTGGTATAATTGAACGGCGCCAGCAGGGAGACGGGGGCGCCTTCCGCTGCGCGGATCATCATGAAATGGGCGGCGACGCCCAACAACCCGATAAAGAAGAACATCGCCACGAATTCCAGGGTCAGTGGCGCCCAGAAAAAGCCGACAATCAGGCTGGTCCAGAACAGGCTGCCGGCGCCGGTATAGAACAGCGCGACGAGCGTCGGTTCGGTGCTGCTGAGCTTTCGGGTGACGATCTGGAACAGGGCGAAGGCGAAGGCCGATATGACCGGCATGATCACCGCCCAGTGCATCGTGCCGCTGGGCCGGATCACGATAAGCACGCCGACCAGCCCGACCAGCACGGCCGACCAGCGGTGCAGGCCGACCTTCTCGCCCAGGATCGGGATCGACAGCACGGTAATGATGAATGGCGAGGCGAAGGTAATCGCAATCGTGTCCGCCATCGGCAGGTAGCTCATGCCGAGGAACAGCGAGCAGATGCTGGTCACGATGATCGCCGAGCGCAGCATGTGCAGCCTGACCCGCTTCGTCGTGTACAGCGTCCGCAGGGGAATGCGTTTCGCCACAGCGAAGATGAGGATGTAGGCCGTCATCGACAGGAAGTAGCCCCAGGTGACCTGAATGGAATGCAGTTCCGGCGAATAATATTTCGCCGCGGCATTGATGATGGCCGTCAGGAAGTTCGCAAACACGAACAACGCGATGCCGAAAAAGGGGCGATCATTCGCCATGCTGGCAGATTACCTGATTGTTCGGGAAGGGGCGTGCCCCGTCTGAGGGGTTTCAATCTAGCCCCTCTTGGATGAAAAGGCAGCATGAAGAATTTGATTCAATTTTATTGTTATTAATAATCATTCGCATTATTGTTTGAGGCTATGGGGCGGCGCCTGTCTTTTGGCTGGTCGGTTTTCGTCGCCGGATCGAAAATCCATGTGGAGGAGCTCGATATTGCTGTCTGACACTGTTAATGCGGAAATGCGGCCCTGGCCGACGGAGACGCGGGAACTCGACACCGCGGAACAGTTCATCGTCAGGTCGTTCCGGCGCTGGGTCCAGGGGCTCCGGCAAAATGACGGCGGACACTGGTCGCTGGTCTGGAACGAGTTTATCCGGCATTTAGGAGAACCCGACGGGAAAGCGGCGCTGTCCGGATTTGCCCGGCTCGTCCGGGCCCTGCAATGCCATGCCCGGCGCAGTATCACGCATCACCAGCCTTGCTGTCCGTCTCTGTGCCCCGATGAAATCTGTATCATCAATATGATAGCCGCCTGCCAGGGGCGGCGCCTCTCGCATGCCCATGCGCTGGCGGAATGGATGGTATTTCCCGACGGAATTGGCGATTTGATAGAAGCTGCTGCGCAGGTATCGCATTTCATGCAGCGCCATGGCTTCGCGTTTCCCGACCGCAGCAGTCCGGCAACGCTGTCGGCGGACGGTTCCGGTGCCCTGCCCGCATACGTCATGGTTCATTGAATAGGGGGAATCGCGGAGATTCCCTTTCCCGAAATAAAATTGTATTAGACTGTCCTGCCGACGGGGACGGTATCAACGCATGATGCCGTATCCGCCGGTTTCCAGATGGGATTGCATGTAACCGGATAGCGGCCTTCATGTGACGCGGGGTCGAAAACGGCCGGTGCGCGGACGGCCAGAGGACAGGCGGCGCAAGACCGCCGGGAATGAAGCATGAGCGGCGACGGCGCAACACGGACGGTTCCAAAAATCATCGCGGGTTGCGCTGTCTCCATGGGGCTTGCCCTGCTGGTGCTGCCGATATTCGAAGGCATACCGCCGGGGGCCCGGCACGCGCTGGGTCTGGTCATCATCAGCGCGTCGCTCTGGGCGACCGAGGTTGTGCCGGCCCACCTGGCCAGTTTCATCTTCTTCTTTCTGGCGCTTGTCGTTGCAGGGATGCCGGCGCCGGTGGTGTTTTCCGGATTCCATTCCGGCGCGACCTGGCTGATCTTCGGCGGCATCGTGCTGGGCTACGCGATCAACAGCACGGGGCTCGGCGCCCGGTTCGCCGAAGGGCTGATCGCCCGGCGGGAGAACGGCTATTCCGGTCTGGTGATCGGTATCGGGCTGGTTGCGTTCCTGCTGTCCTTCGTCATGCCGTCGGCAATGGGGCGGGTCGTCCTGCTGACACCGATCATCTCGGCGCTCTGCGACAAGCTGGGTTATGGCGCGGAAAGCAAGGGCCGTGCGGGGCTGGTGCTAACGATGATCTTTGCCACGGCCCTGCCGCCCTGCGCGATCCTGCCGGCGACGGTGCCGAATGTCATTCTCAGCGGCGCGGCGGAAAGCATCCATGGTGTGGTCTTCCGCTATGGCGAGTTCCTGCTGCTGCACATGACCGTATTCGGATCGCTGACGCTGCTGCTGGTGCTTCTATTGGGGCTGACGCTGTTTCGCGAAGCGCCGCCCGTGCGCCTTGTGCCGGAAGTGCGCGGCGCGGTTTCCGGCGCGGAAAAACGGTTGATGGCGGTGCTGGCGCTGACACTGCTGTTCTGGACGACCGACAGCCTGCACGGTGTGGCGCCAGCCTGGGTGGCGCTGGGTGCGGCGGTTGTCTGCCTGTTGCCGGCGATACGGCTCGTGCCGCCTTCGGCGATGGTGCAGAAGGTCAATTACGGACCCTGGTTCTTCGTCGCCGGCATTGTTGGCATGGGGGCCGTCGTCGCCCATAGCGGTCTTGGCGGGTATCTGGGTGAACATCTGATCCGGTCGATCGGCATTGCGCCGAACCAGGACGCCTATAATTTCTTTGCCATGATCCTGTCCGGCGGCATTCTGTCACTGGGGGTCAATTATGCCGGGGTTCCAGCCATCCTGACGCCGCTGATGGGCGACCTCGCGACGGCGGCGGGCTGGCCGCTGGAAACCATGCTGATGACCCAGGTGGCCAGCTTCTTCTTCATCCTGTTACCCTACCAGATCGCGCCGGTTTTCACGGGCATGCTGCTGGCGGGCATACCGCAGCGCTACGGCATCCGGATGTGCCTGACCTTCACCTTTGTCCATCTGCTGGTCGTGTCGCCGCTGAATTTCCTGTGGTGGCGTTGGCTCGGGATGTTTTCCGCCTGAGCCGCCAGGCGGCTTTGCTGCCGAATTCTGAGCTGCCGGACCGTTAGTCGACAAAGGTGACGGCGCGTCCCTGACCCTTCAGGGAGGCGGTGCTGAACCGGCTGGCGCCGACCGTGCCATAACGGACGAGCACGATGGCGTCGGCATGCAGCTTTGCTGCCTCCTCCCGCAGCCGTTCATCCACCATTTCCGGCGTCGGGTCGTCATTGAATATGGTCGTCTTGTTTACCGTCACCTCGATATCGCCCAGGATTCTGTATTTTCGGTTCGTGATGTCGCTCGAGGAAACGATGATATCGGATGGCGCGACGGCGGCTTCCGGCGTCGAAACCGCCCTGCTGTCATCATGCATGCCGTCGCCCGGCGTAACGCTGACCGTCGACCAGGTATTGCAGGCGGCCAGCATCATGCTGGCGAGCGCAATGGCCACTGAATTCCGGATTGAACGCATTTAGGGCCTTTCTTTCAGCCGGGTACTATTTGTTATTCATACGCGCGGTTGCCGCGACGACACAATAGTTCGCGCCGCGCCGCCATGCGGGCCGTGCCCGTAACCCGCCGCGCTGTCAGTCTGGCGACTTGCCCACCTGTCTTGCGCGACTTGGCGAATGCTGGTTCACTTCTGTTCCGGAGACATGACGGCGGGAGGAGCGAGCATCATGACGCTGACCATTACAAAACTGGCGGAACATCTGGGGGCGGAAGTGTCGGGCCCCGACCTGACACAGGTTACAGACGATGCCGTAATAGCGGACATCAAGGCTGCCCTGGATGAACATTCGGTCCTGGTCTTCCGGGATCAGCGTTTCAATGACGATACGCAGACGGCGTTCAGCAGCCGATTCGGCGCGCTGGAAAAAATGCTGTACAAGGCCGAAGGCGATGGCGGCATTCCCATCTCGAATATTTCCAATGTCGATTACAATACCGGCCAGATTTATCCGCCGGGCCACCGGCGCCTGAAGTCGAATACCGGCAACGAGATGTGGCATACGGACAGTTCCTTCAAACCGGTGCCGGCCTATTGCTCGATGCTGTCGGGCCGCGAAGTGCCGCCGGTCGGCGCCGATACGGAATTCGCGACCTGCCGCGGCGCCTATGAAGCGCTGCCGGAAGCGGAACGGCTGCGGCTCGATGGTCTGGTCGCGGAACATAATTATGCCTGGTCGCGCAGCAAGGTGCCGGGCTACACGCCGCCGCCCGAGGCCCTGGCGGAGGTGCCGCCGGTCCGTCATGCGGTGGTGCGAACCAACCCGGCAACCGGGCGCAGGAATTTCTACACCGGCGCCCATGCGTCGCACATTATCGGCTGGCCTGTGGAAAAAGGCCGGAAACTGCTCGAAGACCTGGTTGCCCAGGCGACGCGGCCGGAATTCGTCTATGCGCATAAATGGCGGCAGTTCGATCTCGTTATCTGGGACAACCGGTGCGTTCTGCATCGCGGCACACCCTATGACAGTGCGAAATACCGCCGCGTGATGCGCCGGACCACGGTGGCGGGCGCGGGACCGACGGTCAGTGAAGCCGGCGAGGCGCTTGCCGTTGCCTAGATGAGTATTACTACGTACGGTTAAAACCGGATTTCTGTATTTTGCGGCGCACCATATAACGCCTCTCTATCGCTGAACGGCGCAAAAGACAGGAGTGACGGTAATGGCAGGAATCAATCGGTCGGTACGCAATCTGATGGTGGCGGCGGCAGTCGTAACGGGCTTCGCCTTTGCACCGCTAACCCAGGCTGCGGAAGGGCCCGATACCCTGTCCAAAGCGGAAGCCTTCGTACTGTCTACCAGCGAGCAGGCGGTTTCCATGCTTGATACGGGAGACAGGGGAAATGCCGAACTGAAGCAGCTGTTCCGCAACCGGTTTGATCACGAACTGATGGGACGCTTTGCTCTGGGCGGTTATTGGCAGAAGGCTGATGCGGTGCAGCAGAGCGAGTACCGGTCCCTCTTCGCGGATTATGTGCCCAACAATTCGATGGAACAGCTGAAGGGGTATCGGGGCGCCAGTATCGTGGTTATCAGCAGCCGCCTGGTCGAAGACGGGGATTCGATGGTCATGACCAGTGTGGCGCCGCAAAATGGCGAGAAGGTCGTTTTCGGCTGGCGCATCCGGGCCTATCAGCAGGGTTACAAAATTATCGATATCGTGTCTGGCGGTGCGAGCTATCTGACGACGCTGCGCCAGCAGTTTACCGCGATTGCCTCCCGCAACGGCATTGACGGCCTGCTGGAACTGCTGCGCAAGCAATCTGCCGCACAGGCAGCGGATGCCGGTGGCGAATTCGACGACCTGGCGGCCAATCTGCGCGCTACTGCCGCGATCAGCCCGATGTCGAAGCTCGACCTCAAACGCCGGACCGATGCATTGGTGTCGGAAATCAGCCTGTATCACGACGGGGCGCGGCAGTATGACATTAGTCGTCTGAAATCTCAGTTTGATGCCCTGATCCAGCATGTCGTTACGTTGCTGCAGTTGGGCGACCCGTCGCTGGCTGCCGCAATCGAGGGGCAGCGTAACGCGCTCTGGTCGTCACTGAGTGATCCCGAACAATTTGCCGTCGTCGCCATGCGTTAGATTCTGGAATGACCGGTGCCGGCCGTGAAATCCTGTTTTTGCCGATTGCTGTTTCTCTGCTACGGTTCGGCCCGCCGCGATACCGAAAATATGTTTGTCACAGCAGGACGTTTTTTTAGGTGAAACCGTTGAAGCTCTCGCTCCGCATGGTCCTGCTGATTGGTGTTATCGGAATCCAGCTCCTTACAGTGTTCGGGATCTTGCTGTCTTCCTATATCACCACGCAGGGCACCCTGCTCAACCACGCCAGACAGCTCATGCTCGAAGCGTCAAGCCATGTGATTGAACGGTCCGAACAGTTCCTGGAACCCGCCCGTGTCACGGCGGATTTTTCCGAAAGGCTCGCGAATTCAAACGTTCTGAGTATCAGCGACCTGACCGCGATGGAGCGGCTGTTTCTGGAACAGTTACGGCTCTATCCATGGTTCTCCGGCGCCTATTACGGCGGCGCCGACGGCAGCTTCGTTTTTGTGAAACGCGAAACAGGAACGTCTGAAGAGAGTGTCGGGTTCCTAACGAAGCTCATCTATTTCTATGGGGGCGTGCGCTATGTGGAAATCATCGCGCGCTCGCAGGATTTGACACTCAAATCAAGTCGTCATGACCCTGACGACACTTTCGACCCCCGGGAGCGTCCCTGGTACAAGCTGGCGATCGCGAAGGATGGGCTGGTCTGGACGGAACCGTATATTTTCTTCACATCGCGGCAGCCCGGAATCACCGCAACCCTTCCTGCCTACAATCAGACCCGGGACGAATTGCGTGGCGCGATCGGTGTCGATATCGAAATCGGTCAGCTTTCGTCTTTTTTGCGCGGGCTTGAAATCGGACAGGAGGGTTCTGCATTTATCGTCAACCGGAACGGCGACGTTATTGCGCACCCGCAACCGGAAGAGATAAAGCGCGAAGGCGCTGATCCCGCCACCCTCCCGCGGTTTACGACGGTCGATGAAATCAACGACCCCATAGCGCGTGCGGCATTCGCGGCGCTGGGCCTGCCATCGGACAACATTTCGATTGATGCTTCGATCGTGAAGCGTTTTGAATATGAGGGTCGAAATTTCCTTTCGGTGTTCACGCCGTTCTTCAGCGCCAATTGGCCATGGACAATGGTCATTTACGTGCCTGAGAACGATTACCTGGGTGTCCTGAACGAACAGACCCGCCTGAACCTCTATCTCGGCCTCGTCATAGCTTTTTTCGGGTGTCTGTTGAGTATCGCGATCTGGCATACAATTGCGCGGCCGATGCGGCAGTTGAGTGCGGACGCCGAAGCAGTCCAGGCGGGAAATTTCAATATCGAGCCAAAGACGACATCCGTCTATCGGGAGGTCAGCGCAACCGGCGATGCGTTCCGCAAGATGGTGGTCGGGTTGCGCGAGCACGAACAGGAAAACAACCGCCTGCATCGATTGCAGTCGCATCTGCAGGAAAACATGCGTCAAAGCGCGGTCGGCCATTTCGCATCGGCTGTTTCTCATGAACTGAATAACCCGCTTGCCGCGGTGTTGACGAACCTGCAGATCGTATCGCGCATCCTGAAACGTACGGATGAAACCATACCGCCAAGATTGCTTGCGGCTATCGAAGGTGCCCAGGACCAGGCGGAACGCGCAGGGGCGATCATCCGGGGCCTCCGGGAACTGGTATCTGAAGGTGCCGCGGATCGTAGCGAGGAAGACGTCAATCAGGTCATTCGAGAAGCGGTTACGTTGTTCGAGGCTGACAAGATTGTTAACGATGCGCAATATTCATACGACATGGCGAATGACCTGCCCGATGCCTGGATCAACCGGGTCCAGATACAGCAGGTCATCGTCAATCTGATCCGGAATGCCTTCGAAGCCATGTCGGACCTGGAAACCCCGACAATCAAGATTTCAACAACTTCACCAAACAGCTCTATCGTGGAAGTCTCGATTGAGGACAGCGGGCCGGGCATTTCAAGCGAAATTTCCGATGAGCTGTTTCAGCCTATGGTGACGACCAAGCCGTCCGGAATGGGGGTTGGTCTCTCCATTTGCCGCACGATAGTCGAATCCCATGGCGGCAAGATGACGGTTTCGCACGCCGCAGCGGGTGGCGCAAAGTTTACCTTTACGCTCGCCACCGCACGACAGAATG
>CAXBEC010000060.1:0-9978 GCA_963974145.1 uncultured Alphaproteobacteria bacterium
TGGCGAGGCTGATGCCGGGGCCCGGTTCAGCGCCGACATAGGCGTCGATATCGCCGCGCTCCAGCGCCGGCGCCATGTCACTGAACGACACGCGGATCGGCTTGATATCCTTGATGGTCATGCCTTCGGCGGACAGCCGGTCGAGGATCACGACTTCCTGGGTCGAACCCGGCCAGATCGCCACTTTTTTGCCCTTGAGGTCCTTGATCGTGCTGATCGGTGAATCGACACCGGACACAACCGCCATGCCCCGGTTGCAGGCGGCGGCCACAACGACGACCGGCTCACCGGCGGCCGCGCCCAGCGTCGCCGCGGCGAGGCCGTAGATGCCCATGTCGACCGTGCCGGTGACGACTGCGTTCTTGCCGTCGGTGGGGCTTTCAAAGGGAACGACTTCGATCGTGTAACCGGCCGGTGCGAATTTCTGGTAGAAATACGGGGTAACGCCATGAATGAGCTTCAGCGTACCGACCTTGATGGTCTTTTCGGCAGCCTGAACCGGAAGGACCGCCCCGGCTGCGAGAATGCTCATGCTGCCCAGAAGGGCGTAACGGATAAATCTGCGGCGTGAATTGCCTGACATAACCTGTCTCCTGTTGTAATGTTGCGTTGCGGTATTTCGGTTTGTTGAAGCCAGATTATGCCGCACCGCACAATTTATAAAATTTATTCTTTAAATCACTTCCATAAGTTTTATTAATGTCCTGATTATGAAACAGCCCCTTGATCTCCGCCTGCTTCAGGCCTTCATCCTGCTCGTCGAAACCGGCAGCGTTTCCGAAACCGCCCGCCGGATCGGGCGAACGCAGCCGGCTGTCAGCCTGCAGATGAAGCGTCTCGAGGAAATCCTCAACGCACAGCTGTTCACCCATACCAACCGCAAGCTCGTCCTCACCCAGGACGGCGAACTGCTGCTGGGCTATGCCCGCACGATCATGAGCCTGCAGGACGAGGTGAAGGTCCGGCTGGTGGCGCCGAAACTGAGCGGCCATGTGGTAATCGGCGTACCGGACCTCTATGCGGCCTATCTGATGCCGCCGGTCCTGTCGAAATTCTTCAGCGCGTTTCCCGATGTGGTCGTCGAAATGCGGACCATGCTGTCCAGCCCGTTGATGGCGCAGCTGAAGGACGGGGAAATCGATCTGGCGCTGGTGACGGGCATGAAGGCGTTCAGCGATGGCGAACTGGTTGCGCAGGAACCGCTGGTCTGGGTTACCGGCGACCAGCGCTCCGCGCATGACGGCAATTCGGTACCGCTGGCCATGCTGCCGCCGGGAAACGTGTTCCGGGATATCGCGCTGGGCAGCCTCGATACCGTCGGCCGCAAGTGGAAAATCATTCTGATCAGCCCGGGCCTGAATGGCCTGCACGCCGCCGTATTGAGTGGTGCGGCGGTAAGCGTGATCGCCAAGAGTTCGGTCATCCCCGGGATGCGGATCCTCGGCCAGGACGAGAGCTTCCCGTCCCTGCCCGCTGTCGACCTGGTTCTGTACCGCGCCGGTAAAAGCAACAACGCCGCCGCCGATGCGCTGGGCGATATGGTGACGGACCATATGGCGCGTTCGGGCATCGCCCCGGCATACCGGCCGCTCAAGACACAGGCGGGCAGCGGCGCCGCGTCCAACCGGAAGTCCTGACGGTGACGGTGTCGATGGTACAGGACACGGATATGTATTTTGTTTAAAATCAGCCGGTTGCGATATCGTTAGGGATCCGGAATGAACCCGGCTACGATTGCAGTTTTGGGTGACCGACCCTAGGCCCGTGCCTTCCGGCGGCGGATGGTCACGAGGCCGGCGAGGCCGAGGCCGAACAGCACCAGGGCACCGGGTTCCGGTACGGATGTCGCGTTTGCCGTCTGCGTATTGTTGGCTGGATTACCGCGGATTTCGAATGTCACTGCGGGCGTGCGGCCACCATTGCTCGACACGATGATCTGCAGCACATGGCTGCCGTTGCTCAGGTCGGGCAGGTCCGCCTGGTAGTCATAACCCGCTTCGTCCGTGAAGATGCCGGGGCCGGTGGCGCCATAAATGAACACACCGTCGATCCAGATCAGGATGCCGTCACCGGCATTGGCCCGGATTTCAACATCGGTCCACAGGTCATCCGTGATATCAAATTCATAAACCAGGGCGATTTCCGAACCGGGTGCCCAGTTTTCCAGTACCGCAGCAATGTCGTCCCAGTCTTCCAGGTTCGCCGGATCAGACAGCCAGTCGCCCAGGAGATCGATCGCGGAAGACAGGTCCGGTTCCTCTGAGATTTCGGTGAAGTCACCGGTGTCACAGGGGGCGGCATCACACAGGAAGGTTCCCGTGTCGCTGCCATTGTCGAGCAGCGCACCGAGATCAATGGCGACGCCCTGGCTGTTGTCGTCGCCGTCACCCTGCTTGACCAGGATCTGGCGTTCGAAGAAGTCGTCCGATGGGGTTTCGGTATCGTTATTCTGTACCGGTACCTGCACGAGAGGCAGCGGTGCGTCGACGGTTTCCGGCGTATCCTGCGGTGCAGCGGGAGCTGTCGCAACCTGCTGCTGACGGCGATTGCCGAAGGAATTGATGAACGGGCCGCGCCTTGTCGGCGCCGGTGCTGTCCTGGCGGCCGGTGCGGGCGCTGCCGTTCGGCCTGCGCCGCCATTCCCGGCGGAACCGCCCGACGCACCGGCAGATGCGCCGCCGGAAGCCTGTGACGTTCCGGCAGAACCACCGCGAGACGAAAAGCCACCCCGGGGGGAATCGGGACCGGCGGCGGGGTCCAGGCCGGAAAAGGCCGTGGCCAGCGCATCCGCGATCGCCGGGGTGAGTTCCATCTTGTCCAGGTCAATCGGCTCGGCAACAATCGCCGAAATCAGGCGGTTCTTCGGCAGGCCGGCGAAATCGATCTCGAGATTGCCGTCCCGGACAATGACCCAGCCTTCAATGCCGAGCCCCTGTGCGGTCTTCGCAACGGCGGTATTGTCGAGCGCGGCAACCTTGTCACCGGATTCGCCGCTGAGGCTGCGGCTGGTTTTCGGCGCGGTGCCGGCGACGTCGTTCGCGCCGATCGGTGCGCCGTTGATCTTGATCCCGTTGCCGAACGGGTTCTGGCCGTCACCATTATCCGCGGCGGCATCGGCAACGATCAGAATGCGATACATCCCGTTGGGCAGCGATGTCTTGAAACCGGCCGGGGCGTTGATGCCGTCGGTCAGCGCCGTCGCGCCGTTAACGGACTCAAAATTACCTTCGGCGCCGCCGAGTTTGAGGGTTTCCGGCGTGACCGGTGTGAAGCCGTGCTGGATCGGCGAGCCGGTCGCCCCGAAATCCCAGCCGACAGCACCATCGGAAAGTTTATAATCGTCACTGATCCGCAGGGAGGATAACTGGCCCGCAGAGGTTGCGAGCGAGGCGATGGCGGCAATGCGCCAGGCGGCGTCGCCGGCAGTTTCATTTTGCGGCAGCGTCTGGATCAACTGCTGGGCATCGCGGATAATCTCTTCCCGGGCGGGTCTGTCTTTTTCGAAGAATTCCTTGAGCTTGTCGAGGTTTTCGAGTTTGCCCTTTGCCGCATTCATCTGCGCCTTGAGGATCTGCAGGCTGCTGCGGGGTTTCGACGATGCGACCTTGTCAGAAGGTTTCGCCGGGGCGCCTGCCGGCACGCCGATGACACCGGCATGGGCGGGCAATCCGATCGTGCCGAGTGCTGCCGCCAGGGTGACGGCGAGCAGGCCGGAACGGAAAGAGCCGCGCCGCGACGTATCGCGTGCTGCGGTTTTTTCTGCCATTTCCCTGGTGCCGTTGAGCTTCATGATGATCTTTAATCGTCTGGTTCGTTGTTTCTAGGTCTTTCGACGGTGGCAAAATGCGCGATTTTGGTTCCGAATTCGTCACCCATTTGGACTAAGTTTTTAGAATTCTTTCTGAAAACGGGGCGAAATCTTCGAAATTCAGCTGTTTTTCGCCTGTCGGGATTTTTTCTAACACCCGGGAAAACAATTGTTTTATTGCGGTCCTGACCATTTTTAGAATATTAAAAACTAATTTATATAAAATTTTATTGAAAAACACATTAATGTTTTCTAAAAATAAACACAAGTGATGGCCATCACACCCGTCCGCTTATTCAGCGACGCGCGGTCCGTTCGATTTTTCCTGGTAGTCATGAAAAAAACCGGCGTCCCCTTTAGGGAACAACCGGTTTTCATTTCAGCCTCCCGTTGGCGCGTAACCTGTTCGCCGGGAGGAATGCTTCGTGGTCAGGGTGCGATCAGTCGTCCCAGACCTTCTCCGGCACGGGCAATCCCTGCAGGTCCGCGTCGGTCAATGGCCGGTCCGGCGTGACATTGCGGGTTTCCAGAACCATCCGAATCTGCCGGACATGCTGTGCCGTATGCCATGTCGTACGTTCCAGCACTTCATGCATCCGGGGCTCGCCGTAATAGGTCTTCATCCGGCGTTGGCAGGTCTTGTCGTCAAGATCTGCCCACCATGCAGCGACGCGCGCACGCACGGTATCGCCGTAATCAGCCATGGCCACGAAGCTCTGCATGTCGTCCGTCGGCGGCACGACCGGCAAGGCTGCCGTCAGCTCCGCCCCGTCGCAGGCTTCGAGAAAGGCTTCGGAAATACGAAACACGTGATGCGCCAGCACCCGCAGGGTACGGTCCCGGTTCGGCAACTTGTCGCCAAGCGATTCGATCGGGATCTGCCGGATCAGCCGCGATGCCGTTTCAAGCACATGGTCGAGCCGTGCGGCAAGCTGTTCCGGCGACAATGCCGGCGACACGTCGACATCGAGCTTCAGAAACTCGACGACGTCGCTCAATTGCTGCGCGAAGGTAAATTCATCGCCGCGCGACACCACCGGAATGGACCGTGCGCCAAGACGGCGCAACTCGTTCATGCCTTCGGGATCTTCGGCGATGTTAACGGAAACAAATTCAACATTGTTGGACGAAAGAAACTCTTTCGTTTTCAGACAGCTTGTTCACCCAGGCTGCCAGAAGACCTTCACAGGTGCATTCATGGCCGTTCTCCCTCAGGACGTATGACAGGGCGCCGCATGCGCGACGATCGATTGCCATCCTGTTTAGTTCATTGCAGGCCATGCGGGAAGAACAAACTACCGGGCGTCGGTCACACTAACGGTCTCGCAGCCAGGACCACAGGAAATACAGGACGGAAGTTATCATGATGGCAAGGCCGATCAGCGATGGCTGATACGGCATGCCCCGCGTCATGCTGACGACGACATCGATTGCCAGCGCAATGATAAAGGCGGCCACATAGATCCTGCGCTTTTCGCGGCCGGATCGCGTCCCGCTGCTGCTGTCTCCCTGGCTCATTCAGACCTGTCCTGCATCATGGCACCGTGAGTGTTCTGTCATCATGCCGCAGGCATACAGCAAAAGAAACGGCGGCTGGAAGGGACAGCCGCCGTTTATGTGAAATATCGGTCCGTGCAATATGCTTCTACGTGCTTAAATCCGTGACCCGGTTCAGACCCGGCTGAATTATGCCGGTTCGGTTAAAGCCGTGCCGCGTGAAGACATATTGCGTAAATCCTGCGCGGCGGACGTCACCCGTTTGGAGGATATTTGCGAAAAACCGCAATTTATATCAAATGCGATATGTTTGTGGCCGGCTTTCCTACCAGGCCAGCCCGTAGCCGGCGCGTCGCGGGTCGGCGCCCGCGTGCAGCATGTCGGACGCTTCGTCCCTGACGATGCCGCACATGGCGCCGGCCTTCCATGTTTTCTCCGGCCACCAGGCGATTTTATGGCCGTAGGAGGCCAGCGTGTCGGCGGTACCGGCCGGAATTCGGGATTCCAGATCCAGCCGCCCCGGGAAGTAATCATGCGGTTCAAAAGACGACGGATAGCTGTAGCTGGCGAAACGCGGCGCTTCGATGGCGCTCTGGATATCCATGTCGAAGGTCACGACATTCAGGAAGGTCTGGACCATCGCCTGGGTCTGGACATCGCCGCCCGGCGTCCCGAAGGCCATGAACGGCTTGCCGTCGCGCATGGCGAGGGCCGGGTTCGGCGTGAGGCGCGGCCGCTTGCCCGGCGCCACGGAGGACGGATGTGACGGATCGGCCCAGGACTGTGAACCCCGCGACGACGGCACCAGCCCCGTCCCGGGAATAACCGGCGCCTGGCGCGAGGTGTCGCTGGGCGTGGCCGAAAACGCATTGCCCATACTGTCCATGGCGCAGCAATAGGACGTGTCGGCCGGCACCGCATGCGGTTCGGCGGCGGACGGGGCAAAGCTGTTCCGCTTCGCGACCTGCGCCAGCAGCGCGCGCGGATCGCCGGCGGGCGGCATTTCCGGCCAGGCCTCGCCGTCGCGGATCAGTTCCCGGCGCAGTTCCGTATAGGCATCGGACATGAGTTCTTCGAGGGGCACATCGGTAAAGGCCGGGTCGCCGTAATAGGCCTCGCGGTCGGCGAAAGCGAGTTTGAGCGCCTCGGCGATATGGTGGATATAGTCGGCGCTGTTATGCCCCATGGATTTGAGGTCGATACCGCGCAGCAGGTTCAGCGTCTGCGCCAGCGCCGGGCCCTGCGACCAGGGACCGCAGCAATGCACGTCGATTCCGCCGAAATTCGTGCGAACCGTGGGTTCGAAACGAACCTGGTAGTCCGACAGGTCTTCCATCGTCATCAACCCGCCGTTTTCGCGGTGGTAATCCGCGATTTTTCGCGCGATATCGCCGCGATAGAAGGCATCATACGCCGCCTGGATACCGGCTTCCCGCCCCTCACCCGCTTTCGCGGCTTCCTGATCGGCCATGTATTGCAGCGATTTCGCCAGGTCCGACTGGACAAAGCGTTCGCCGGGTAATGGCGGCCGCCCGTTGGGCAGGTAGATCGCCTCGTTCTCGGGCCAGCGCCGGAACCCGGCCTCGCTGCCGGCTATCGATTCCGCGAATAGGGGGTAAACGGCAAAGCCTTCGCGGGCGAAACGGATCGCCGATGCCGCAACCTCGCCGAAAGACATGGTCCCGTAGCGAGACAGCGCCGTCAGCCAGGCCGCCGGTGCCGCAGGCACAACGGTGCGCAACAGGGTTTCGGGAATTTTACCGCCGTGGAATTTCTGGAAGAAATCCGGCGTCACTGCTTTTGGCCAGGTGCCGAGCCCGTCGATGCAGACCATTTCCTGCTTTTCGGCGAGCCAGATCAGCGTCGGCGCGACCCCGGCGACATTGACGATATCGCTGTGTACAACGCCCAGGGCAATGCCCGCCGCCACGCCGGCGTCGATGGCGTTCCCGCCATTGTTCAGGATTTCAAAACCGGCCTCGGCCGCCAGATAGTGCCCTGCCGCTACCGCATGGCGTGTCCCCGCGATAACGGGGCGATAGGCGTCGAAACTGATCGTCATGTCTTGTCTCCCGAATGATCGAACTGCCGTAACCTTAACACCGGATTCCGGCGTGTTTACGCAATATTAACGATCCTGCCGCTACTTTTTTAACCGGTTGTTCCTGCGAAAGGTCGTATCAAATGCCGTGGCGAAGCGCGCTCCCGGAACTGGGTCGGGAAATTCTGGAAGACTGTACCCGGAAAATGGAAGGGCAGAACTGGCGGAAACGCCGGGATGTTCTGGAAGAGGCGCTTGAAAAGACGATTCAGGCGCAAGCCGGTGATTCCGGCGTGCCGGACGCCGCCGCCCGGCAGGTTTCCGCCAGTATCATGGTCGCGGCCGTTCTCGAGAAGCTCGACGCCAGCGATATCGTCGATGGCGATCAGGCCGAGCTGTTCGCGATGAGCGCCGATACCGGACATCAGCTCGCGGCCTGCGACTGGTTCATCGACCGAAGCATGTCCCTCCCCGCTATCGGGATGCCGAAAACCGTTCACTAGAAAGCGGCTGTCTCAGGCATCGCAGATCGCGATGCGCCGGTCCGACAGCATATCCTTGTATTTCGCCCGGGTTTCCGCCAGGCGCGCCGTCGCGTTGTGGGCGGCGAATGCAGCTTCGTCCGCGTAGCATTCGTACAGAAACATTTTACCCGGCATGTCGCGTGGTGTGAGCAGTTCGAAGGCGACACAACCTTCTTCCTCCGCCAGAGTCGCCCGGGCATGGCCCTGCATCAGCGCCTTGAACGCGGTCATATGTTCCGGTTTCACATCATATTCGACGACAAGTGCGATCCTGCTCATAACGGCTCCTGTGCTGATTTCCTTCTTGATCGCATTCTAGGACGCTGCGCCGATTACGGCCAGAGCGAGCCTGCGACGAATAACTCTATTGACAAACTCTGCGAAAAATACTTGTGCGGACAATTTGAAGCGTCATAGAATAATTTCGTGCATCGAACGCGAGAGTCGCGGCGAATCGCAGGACCATGATCCGGAACCGGAAAAGGGAACTGTTCGCCGTCGTGGCAGAGCGATGCGGAGAACTCAATCCGGCACAGAATACAGGGAATCCGCCGGGTTGATATTGAAAGGAAGACGAGTAAATGGCTACCGGGACAGTAAAGTGGTTCAATCCGACCAAAGGTTTTGGCTTCATCACCCCCGACACCGGCGGGAAAGACGCCTTCGTTCATATCACCGAAGTTGAGCGCGCGGGGATGCCCCCACTGGTTGAAGGCCAGCGAATCAACTACGAGGAAGTCAACGATGCGAAGGGGCTGAAAGCCGTCAGCCTGTCCAGCGGCGACTGACGCCCGGCGCTGAGATGCCGGCCCGCCGTGGGCGGTTCGGCCGCAGGAAGTGGCTTCGTGCCTATTTCTTCCTGCGGTACCGTTTGTTGCGCCGTTATTTCGCTGTAAAAACGGGTTTCCGCTTTTCCATGAAGGCCTTGCGGCCCTCGGCGTAATCGGCGCTGTCGAAGCATGCCTTGACCATGGCGGCACATTTCTCGAGGTCCCGGTCGGCCGGATCCTTGACGATTTCGCCGACCGTATGCTTGACCTGCGCCACCGTCAGCGGTGCATTGCCGCCGATTGTCTTTGCATAATCATCGACATAGGCCTGCAGCATGGAGACCGGCACGACCCGGTTCACCAGGCCCATCTGCTGCGCTTCGGTCGCGTTGAACTGACGTGCGGTGAAGAAGATTTCCTTGGTGAAGGACGGCCCGACGATATTGCTCAGCTTGCGGATATGGGCATAGCCATAGCCCAGGCCCAGCTTTGCCGCCGGCACGGCAAACCGTGCGTTATCGGCACAGATCCGCAGGTCGCAGGACACCGCGATGCCCAGCCCGCCGCCGATACAATAGCCGTTGATCATGGCGATGGTCGGTTTCGGGAAGGAATGGATGCCGTCATAGGCCTGGTCCACTGCGATGGCGTATTTTTCGACCGCTTCCTGCGAAGCGCGCTCGTTCTCGAATTTCGAGATATCGGCACCGGACACGAAGGCCTTGTGGCCCGCCCCTTTCAGGACCACGACGCGGATATCGTTGTCGTTGCGGAAATCCTCCAGGATCTCGACCACGCCTTCCCACATATCCATCGACACCGCGTTAAGGCGCGCCGGATTGTTGAACGTCATGATCCCGACGGGGCCGCGTTTTTCGGAAATCATTTTCTCGGTGAGCATGGTTCCGGTTTCCTTTTTATTTTAACAGGTTGCGAGCGTTTGCTCAGATGACGTTACGGCTGCGCATATCGGCAATATCGGCGGCACTGTAGCCCAGTTCCGAGTAGATTTCGTCGGAATGTTCGCCGCGTTCCGGCGGTGCGGAAACGATCCGGCTTGGCGTGCGGCTCATCTTGATCGCCTGCGATACTATTTCGATATCACGACCGATTGCCGGTGACGTGACGCTTTCGGCCATGCCCAGATGCTTGACCTGCGGATCGGCGAAGACCTGGTCGATGGAATTGATCTCGCCGGCCGGCACGCCGGCCTCGTTGAAGATATCGATCCATTCCGCCCCGGTCTTCAGTTTCGTGCGGCGTTCGATTTCCATATTGAGCTCGTTGCGGTTCTGCGACCGCAGCGCGCCGGTGGCATAGTCCGGCATGGCGTTGAGG
>CAXBEC010000061.1:0-9908 GCA_963974145.1 uncultured Alphaproteobacteria bacterium
GCCCCGGCGGAACGCATCCATGGTGAACAGGCCCTGCATCGGCGGCGTCGTCGGGTCGGCCCGGGGATTGTTGACGTCGTCGCTGGCGTCCCAGGATCCCCCATGCCGGATCCCTTTCAGCCGCCCGTTGCCCGCTGCGATCAGCCCGTCCAGAACCCGGCCGGCGGTCCTGTCGTCCAGTAGATTTGCCGAGCCGACGATCCCTGCCGCGACGCGCGGCTTGCCATACAGGCCGGAGGCGCTCATCGCCGCGATGCCATTGGCGAATTCGACTTCGCCAATGAAGCGCATGGCGTCGTCGCCGCGATACATGGAACCGCATTCGATGAACACCGTCGACACCACGTTATGCCCGCTGGTCAGGTCCCGCAGGATTTCATCCAGCAGGTAGCGCGGCGTCAGGCGGGCGTGACGCCCGTCCCACAGGTGATGGTGCGGATCGCAGATCGGCAGGTCGGGATCGAGCGTCTCTTCCTGCGTCAGGGCGAGCCAGTCGTCATTCTTCGCCATCAATCCTGTTTCCCGCTACAGGCGGTAGAACGCGGTCGCCGTGTCATGAAACATCGCCGCTTTTTCCTTCGCGGAGGCGCCCTTCGCTATTTTTTTGTTGGCGTTCCACAGCACATTGTAGCTGCAGCTGATCATATCGACCGGGAAGTTGGATTCGAACATGCAGCGGTCCGGCCCGAACTTGTCGATCGTGTGTCTGAAGTATGGCTTATACGCCTTCACCAACTCGTCGCTGGTCGGCGGCAGCGGCCGCAAATGCCAGTCAAAACCGATATAGTGCATGTTCAGCCCGCCAAGCTTGGCATAAACATTCGGGCATTTGGCCAGGGCGGTAATGTCCTTGCGCCATTGCCTGAAGACCTCTTTCTTCCTGTCGGCATAATAGCCGGTCATGACCGGACCGCCGAAATGGTTGAGGACGATCTTTGTGTCGGGGAACGCTTTGGCGAGGTCCGTCAGCTCCGGGATCTGGGGGAAGTAGAGCCATGCATCGAAGGTAAGGTTGCGCGGCGCCAATTCGGCAAACCCTTCCCGGAATTTCGCGTCGAGATACATGCCCGGCTGCGGGTTGAGCCGGCCATTGAAGACATCGGGATGCGGGTCCCAGGTCGCGATCTGGCGAATGCCACGGAACCGTCCCTTCGGCCCGCCACCGGCAACGATATGCGCGTCCAGCACCTCGGCGGTTTTGCTGCTGCCCAGCAGGCAGTCGGCGGTGCCGACGATACCGGCCGCGACCTGCGTTTTGCCGTACAGGCCCGACGCGCTCATCGCGGCGATGCCATTGACGAATTCGGTCTCGCCAACGGGCTTCAGATGGGCGGGGCCGCTCTTCCGGTGCATCGCGTGGGCCTCGATGAACACGGTGGACACGATATTATGACCCGCGTTCAGGTCCTCCTGGATTTCGTTCATCAGGTAGCGGTCGGCGACGCGCTCATGCTTGAACTCCCACAGGTGGTGGTGCGGGTCGCAGATCGGCAGGTTCGGGTCGATGGTCTTTTCCTGAACCTGATTCAGCCAGGCGGTATTCCGTGCCATGGTATTCCTCCCTAAGGGTTCGTATGCCGCGTCAGAGTTTGTAGATGCGCGTTGCGGTATCGTGGAACAGCGCCGCCTTTTCCTTCGCGGAGGCGCCCTTGGCCATTTTCTTGTTGGCGTTCCACAGCACGGTGTAGCTGCAACTCACCATATCCACCGGAAAGTTCGATTCGAACATGCAGCGGTCGGGGCCGAACTTGTCGATGGTATGCTCGAAATAGCGACGGTAGGCCGCAACCAGTTCGTCACTGGTCGGCGGCAGCGGCCGGTGCTGGAAGCCGAAACCGTTCATTTCCATGTTCAGCCCGCCCAGCTTGGCGACGACGTTCGGGCATTTCGACAGTTCGGTGATGTCCTTGCGCCAGGTCTTGAAGATTTCGTCCTGCTGCCCCTCATACGGGCCGATGCCGAGCGGTCCGCCGAAATGGTTCAGGATGATGGTCGTATCCGGAAACGCTTTCGCCAGGTCGGTCAGGTCGGGGATGGTATGGTGGTAGCACCATCCTTCAAAGCTCAGGTTGCGCGGCGCCAGTTCAGCGAAGCCCTCCCGGAACGTCTTGTCCAGATACAGCCCCTTACCGGGATTGAGGCGTCCCTTCGGGATGATAGGGTCCGCATCCCAGCTCGCGCTGTGGCGGATGCCCTTGAACCGGCCCTTCGGCCCGCCCCCGGCGACGATCTGCGCGTCCAGCACGGCGCCGGCCCTGCAGCCCCGGGTCAGGTCGGCTGTACCGACGATGCCGGCGGCAACCTGTGTTTTGCCATACAGGCCGGATGCCGCCATAGCGGCGACGCCGTTGACGAATTCGGTTTCGCCGACGCAACGCATGTGCTTGGGGCCGGACTTGCGGTACATCGCGCCACATTCGATGAAGACAGTGGAGACGATATTGTGGCCGCCGCCCTGCACGTCCTCCAGGATTTCTTCCAGCAGGTAGCGATGCGCCACCCGTTCGTGACGGAATTCCCACAGGTGATGATGGGGATCGCAGATCGGCAGTTTGGGCTCCAGGGGCTTTTCCTGTACCAGGTTCAGCCAGTTGGTATTGTACGCCATATCGAAACCTCCCTGTTATGCGTCGCGTAAGCGCGCGGCGGCGTTCTACAGACTGTAGACCCGCACCGCAGTGTCGTGGAACAGTTTCGCCTTTTCACCGGCGGAGAAATCCTTCGAGATTTTCTTGAACGAATTCCACAGGATGTTGTAGCTGCTGCTCAGCTTGTCGACCGGGAAGTTGGATTCCCACATGCAGCGGTCCGGGCCGAATTTCTCTATGACGAAATCGAAATAGGGTCTGGTGGCCTCGACCAGTTCGTCGCTGGTCGGCGGCTTGGGCCGATGCTGCCAGCCGAACCCGAGATATTCCATATTCAGCCCGCCCAGCTTGGCCACCACGTTCGGGCAGGTTGCCAGTTCCGCGAAGTAGTCCTTCCAGACCTCGAAAACTTCCTCCCGCCGGCCTGCGTAACTGCCCAGTCCCAGCGGCGCGGCCAGGTGATTCATGATGATGACCTGATCCGGGTGGGCGCGGGCGAGGTCGATCATCTCGGGCAGTTGCGGGTGGTAGCACCAGCCTTCGAAGGTCAGGCCGCGCTTGGTCAGTTCCCTGACGCCATCACGGTAGGCCGGTTCCATCAGGAGGCCGCCGCGGTCAATGAAGCGGCCGTTCGGGACCGCGGGATCTGCATCCCAGGTGGCCATGTGGCGGATACCCTTGAATCGGCCGTTACCGGCAGCAATTTCAGCGTCCAGTACGTCGCCCGCGGCGCTGCCCAGCATCATGTCGGCATAGCCGACAATGCCGGCCGCGATGCGGGTCTTGCCGTAGAGACCGGATGCCGCCATCGCGGCAATGCCATTGACGAATTCAACCTCGCCGACCGGCTTCATGGCTTCGGGACCATCCGCGCGAAACATCGTGGCGCACTGGATGAAGACGGTGGAAACGATATTATGGCCGCTGCTTACATCCTTGAGGATTTCGTCCAACAAGTAACGTGGCTCGATCCGTTCGTGCTGGAAATCCCACAGATGATGATGCGGGTCGCAGATCGGCAGGTCGGGGTCAAGGGCGTCTTCGGTGACCTGGGCAAGCCATTCGTCATTCGTCCCCATGTGCTGCGTGTCCTCTCAATTCATACGGGAATCGGCCCGGGCGGCTGCCCGAGCGTTTCATGAAAGAGGACGGTAAATTCAATGACGGACAGATTCAAGCATCGTGCGACGGTTGCAGGATTCCGGTGTCCTGTTCAATCGTAGCTGATGGCGCCTTTCGGGATCGTCACGTCAGTCGTGCCCATCACCCGCAGGACCGCGCGCAGGCGCCTGGCGAGATCTTCGCTTATCGACAGGTATCGCACGCCGATACCGGAATTATCGTTGTGGATGACTTCGGCCCAGGTTTCGAATTCGAAAACATCTTCGCTGGTCAAGGGCAGTACAAAGCGGAACATGATGCGTTCGCCAACTGCCGGAGAATCGGGGTAGCCGTCGATACTCAGGCCGGATTCGCTCCAGTCCACGACAGGATGCGGGACACCGTCGATATAAACCTCTGCCAGTGACCCGACGACGCGCTGCGACATGCGACGGGGAAAAAGTGAACGAAATAGACTGTTTAACAACATGAACGTATCTCAACCAATGAATAGCGGCAGTGCAATCCCGACCGAGATTACACTGTCGCCGTTAACGGTATACGAACGCCCCGGCGCTATCTGTGATTTAGCGCACTCTGCGGCAAGGCTATACGATTTCCTCCTCATGCAGGCGGGCCAATTGCTGGGGATCGACCTTGCAGATCGTTTCCAGGATTTCGTCCGTATGCTCGCCCAGCAGCGGCGGCCGGACGATATCGGCGTGGGTATCCGACAGTTTGATCGGGCACCCCAGCGTCTGATAGACGCCGCGGCCCGGGAAATCGATATCGACGACCATTTCGCGTTCCTTGAGATGCTCGTCGTTCAGAAGCTCCCCGGTATCCTGCACCGCGCCGGATGGCACGCCCGCATCGCCCAGTATCTTCATGACCTCGTACTTGGTCTTGGTGCGGGTCCATTCCTCGACGATGGCATTCATTTCATCGCAGTTTTCCCAGCGCGCCTCACCCGTGGCGAATTTCGGATTGTCCTTCAGGTCCGGCCGGTCGATCGCGCCCAGGAAGGATTCCCACATCTGCGGCTGGACGAATACAAAGACATAATCGTTGGGGCCGCCCGGTGCGGTGGGATAGGCCGTTCCCGGCACCGTAATCCCCAGCTGGTTTCCGGTGCGTTCCTTCGGTTTGTTGAAGCGCTGATGGTCGCGGATCGCGACGCGGTTGATGTTCGCCACCGCATCCTGCATGGAGACCTCGACCTCCTGTCCCTTGCCGGTGGTGTGACGCTGGTGCAGGGCCGCCAGGATACCGATGCCGAGCTGCATGCCGGTGCCTGAATCGCCGATCGCCGCACAGGTGAGGGTCGGCGGGCCGTCCGCATGGCCGGTGACGCTCATGGCGCCGCCCATCGCCTGCGCAATGGGTTCGAAACTCTTGAAGTGGCTGTAGGGGCCATAGGTGCCGAAGCCCTTGACGGTGGCGTAGATCAGCCGCGGGTTGAGTTCCTGCAGCACGTCCCAGCCGAATCCCATCCGCTTCAGCGCGCCCGGCGAATAGTTTTCGACCAGCACATCGGATTCCGCGAGCAGCTTGCGGAACAGCTCCTTGCCCTCGTCGGATTTCAGATTCAGCGTGATGCTGCGCTTGTTTGCGTTGAACACCAGAAAGAACAGGCTGTCCTGATCCGGAATGTCGCGCTGCACGACGCGGGCGACATCGCCACCCTTCGGCGGTTCCAGCTATGGACTGGTCACCTTAGCGGTGCTGTTCCCGTGGGGGCAAGTCGTGCACGCCATCGTCGAAGCGATGAACCGGACAGTAATGCAACCCCAATGCCACGCTAAACAATAAAATCAGTCAATTCATCAGGGAGGTGGCGGCTTTAAACAGTGACGGAACGGTTCTTGCACTGTATTGCCGGGGGCCACAACGTCTTGAAATACGGGAAAACAAAAAACCAATGACAGAACGGGTTCAGGAAGGCGGCCTGCAGGTCGCCGCGAATTTACACGAATTTATCAATAGTGAAGCCCTGCCGGGGACGGGGGTCACCGCCGCAACATTCTGGTCCGGTTTCGATGCGATCATCCGCGACATGGCGCCGGTCAACCGGACGCTGCTGGAAACCCGTGACGCCCTGCAGGCCCGGATCGATGCCTGGCATCTGGCGCGAAAGGGGCAGTCTTTTGACCTCGCCGCCTATACGGCGTTTCTGCGAGAAATCGGATATCTGGAGCCGGCTGGCGATGACTTCCGGATCGATACACCGCAGACTGATCCCGAAATTGCGACGCTCGCGGGGCCGCAACTCGTCGTGCCCGTCACGAATGCCCGTTATGCACTCAACGCGGCCAATGCGCGCTGGGGCAGCCTGTATGATGCGCTGTACGGTACCGACGCCATTCCGGAAGATGGCGGTGCTGCGCGATCCGGCGCATTCAATTCGACACGCGCGGCAAAGGTCGTGGCTTTCGCGCGCGATTTTCTGGACCGTGTTGCGCCTCTGACAACCGGGTCGCATGGCAGCGCGACCGGCTATTCGGTGACCAACGGAACCCTGTCTGTTTCGCTGCCGGACGGCGTTGCGGCTCTGTTGAAGAACCGTGGCGGCTTTGCCGGATATACCGGACCATCGGAATCGCCGCAGTCGATCCTGCTCGTGAATAACGGGCTGCATGTCGAAATCAGAATTGACCGGACGCATTTTATCGGCAAGGACGACCCGGCGGGAATCGCTGATGTCGTGCTGGAGGCGGCGGTGACAACGATCCAGGATTGCGAGGATTCGGTCGCTGCGGTCGATGCCGAAGACAAGGTGCTGGTCTACCGCAACTGGCTCGGCCTGATGAAGGGCGATCTGGCGGACAGCTTCGACAAATCCGGGAAGACGGTGCAGCGCAGTCTAAACCCCGATCGCAAATTTACGTCTCCCGATGGCGGCAAGATGAGCCTGCCGGGTCGAAGCCTGATGCTCGTGCGCAATGTCGGGCATCTGATGACCACGCCCGCGATCCTGGACCAGGACGGCAACGAGGTGCCGGAAGGCATTCTCGACGCCATGGTCACCGCGATGGTCGCGATGCATGACCTGAAGGGCAATACGACCCGCAGCAACAGCCGTTCGGGCGCGGTGTATATCGTGAAGCCGAAAATGCACGGGCCGGCGGAAGTGGCGTTCACCAATACGCTGTTCGGCCGGGTCGAGCAGGTGCTGGGCCTGCCCGAATACACCCTGCGAATGGGCATCATGGACGAGGAACGGCGGACGACCGTCAACCTGAAGGCATGCATCCGCGCCGCCCGGCACCGGGTCTGTTTCATCAATACGGGGTTCCTGGACCGGACCGGCGATGAAATGCATACCTCGATGGAAGCGGGTCCGATGATCCGCAAGGGGGATATGAAGGCGACCCCGTGGATCCAGGCCTATGAGGACTGGAACGTCGATACCGGCCTGGCCTGCGGGCTTCAGGGCCGGGCGCAGATCGGCAAGGGCATGTGGGCGATGCCGGATTTGATGGCGGCGATGCTGGAACAGAAGGTCGCGCACCCCAAAGCCGGCGCGAATACCGCCTGGGTGCCGTCGCCGACCGCGGCCGTGCTGCATGCGCTGCATTATCATGAGGTCGATGTGGCGGCCCGCCAGACGGAACTGGCCGGAACGAAACGCGCCTCGCTGGATGAAATCCTGACGATCCCGCTGGCCGACCGGCCGAACTGGTCGCCGGACGAAATTCGCCAGGAACTGGATAACAATGCGCAAGGCATCCTGGGCTATGTTGTGCGCTGGATCGACCAGGGCGTCGGCTGTTCCAAGGTGCCGGATATCAACAATATCGGGCTGATGGAAGATCGCGCGACCCTGCGGATTTCCAGCCAGCATATCGCGAACTGGCTGCATCACGGCATCTGCACCGAAGCCCAGGTGCGCGAGACGATGGAACGGATGGCGGCGGTCGTCGATGCGCAGAATGCGGGCGATCCGGAATATCGGCCGATGGCGCCGGACCTGGCGGGCAGCATCGCCTTCCGGGCGGCCTGCGATCTGGTCTTCGAAGGGCGCACCCAGCCGAGCGGTTATACGGAACCGATCCTGCATGCCCGGCGGATCGAGGCCAAGGCGGAAGGCGCATAGAAAAAGGGGGAGGCCGAAGCCTCCCCCTTCAAAACGCCGGTCACGAAAGTGTCCGGATTACTTCTTTGCCTCACCCTTGGTTGCTTCGAGGATGATGCCGGCATTGACATCATTCTCGACGAGGAATTTGTCAAACTCCTCACCTTCCATCCAGGCAAGGCCATAGCCGAATTTTTCCATGCCCTTCTTGAAGTCTTCCGACTCCCAGATATTCCGCAGTGCCTTGACGTATTTCGCCTTGATGTCTTCAGGCAGACCTGCGGGTGCGGCGATGCCCCGCCAGGCACCGGAAACAATCCGCTTGCCGGTTACTTCTTCCATGGTGGGAACATCCGGAAACCCGGGCAGACGCTTGTCTGACATGACCGCAAGGGCGCGGATCTTGCCGGCGTCGATCAGGGTCTTGGCTTCCGGCAGGGAGGTCGGCGACAGGTCAATCCCGCCCGCGGCCAGTTCGGTCAGTGACGGTGCGGCGCCACCACTGGAGATCCAGCTGTACTTGGACGGTACCATGCCGAAATCGAGCGCCAGTTTGGTAAAGGCCATGCCCCAGCTGCCCATGCGGCCGGCAGCGCCGAGTGTCCATTTGTCGGGGTTGGCTTTCAGGTCCTCAATGACTGCCATGGCATCCTTGAACTCTGCCTTGCTGGGGCCGACCTGGAACCCGGCAGGGTCAAAGTTATACATCACCAGCGGTGTGATGTCCTTGTAGCTCAGCTCCATGCCTTGCCAGTGGTACAGGCCGATGGCCTGTCCGAGCGTCCCGATGGAATAGCCATCCGGCTTTGACTTCGCCATCGCCGAATGGCCGGTCAGGCCGTTGGCTCCGGTCCGGTTCACGACATTGACGGGAACGCCGAATTCCTTGCGCAGCCCGGCGGCAAAGAACCGCGCGGTCGCGTCCGTGCCGCCACCGGCGGAATACGGGCAGTAGATGGTGATGGGCTTTTCGGGCCATGCGGCCTGGGCGGCATTTATCGATGTGGCCAGCATGATGGCCGTCGCGCCCAATCCCATTAGGTGCTTCATTAACATTTACGAACTCCTGGTTTGCTTCCAATTGTTGAAATTTTCCGGGTTTACGCCATTGTCCAACCGGTTATTCTTCTTGGCTCTACAAATGGAAAAGCAGTGTCCCCCCGGACAAATTCCGCTTTACATTGAATACGGTAGCCATCTCCATGGTCTTTGCCAATGGGTACCTATGAGGGCGTTTTTTCTCATGGGACATCTTTTTATGATCGCTGCGACAATTTTTTGTATATTTGGAATTGCTCGTTATGCGCTTAAATAAGAGGGGCAGGGGGCGCCGCAGATAAAAAAAAGGGGAGGCCGAAGCCTCCCCTGTAATGCTTGTTGTGAATGCGTCCGGACTACTTCTTGCCTTCGGTGGCTTTTAGGATCTTGCCGGCATTGACATCGTTATCGGCCAGGAACTGGTCCAGTTCCGCACCCTGTTTCCAGTCCATGCCGTAACCGAACTTGTCCATGCCCTTCCTGAAGTCTTCCGATTCCCAGACCTTGCGAAGCGCCACAATGTATTTTTCCTTGATATCGTCCGGCAGGCCTTTCGGCGCCGCAACAGCGCGCCAGGCGCCCGCGACGATCTTCTTGCCGGTGACTTCCTCGATTGTGGGAACGTCAGGGAAGGTCGGGTGGCGTTTTTCGGCCATGACGGCGAGAGCGCGAATCTTGCCCGCGTCGATCAGGGTCTTCGCTTCCGGCAGCGAGGTCGGCGCGAAGTCAATGCCGCCGGCCGCGAGTTCCGTCAGCGATGGCGCCGCGCCACCCGATGCGATCCAGCTGTAGATGGACGGGTCCATGTCGAATTCCAGCGCGAGCTTGGTGAAGGCCATGCCCCAGCTGCCCATGCGGCCGCCACCGCCCATGTTCCATTTCGACGGATCCGCCTTCATTTCCTCGATGGCCTGCATGGCGTCCTTGATATGCGCCTTGCTTGGCCCGACCTGGAAGCCGGCCGGATCGAAGTTGAACATCGCCAGTGGCGTGATGTCCTTGTAGCTGAGTTCCATGCCCTGCCAGTGATACAGGCCGATAGCCTGTGCGATCAGGCCGATCGAATAGCCGTCGGGCTTCGAATTGGCCATCGCCGAATGACCGGT
>CAXBEC010000062.1:0-9855 GCA_963974145.1 uncultured Alphaproteobacteria bacterium
GCAGCAGGATAAGGATCAGGCCAAGGCCCGCAAGGTAGGCCAGCTCCGCGCCTTTTGCCCAGTCGGGCCGTTTCAGGAAGTCGCTTTCCAGGATCTGTTCAATCAGTTCCGCATGAACCTCAACCCCCGGCAGCACCTGATCCAGCGGCGTTGAGCGCAGATCAAGCAGCCCGGCCGCGCTGGCGCCGACGAGGACGATGTGGTTTTCGATCAGCGCGCGGTCGAAGGAACCGTCGAGGATTTTCCAGACCGGCACATACCGCGCCGCCTGCTTGCCGGCATAATGCACCCAGACGCGGCCCTGATTGTCGGTCGGGACTTCGATCCGCCCAATCTTGAGGCTGACAACGCCGGTTTTTTCGCCGAAACCGGTTTCGCCGCTGGCGCCGGATGACTTGATGATCATTGTCTTCGCGCCCTGCACGACTCGGAGGGCTTCCACCGAAATCATCGGATATAGTCGCGTTCCCCCGCCCGCCTTCTCATCCAGCTTGAATCCGGCGACAAGGGGCACCCGGCGGATCAGCCCGTCGGTTTCCGGCAATACGTTAAAGTTGCCGTTCCCCGCGGCCGCCTTTTCAAAGGCGGTGACATTGGCCACCGCCCCGGGCAGTGACGGCAGGAATTGCGTCGGGTCATCCCCGCTGAACGCGAAATTGCCCTTCTGTACCGGTACCCGTGGTGCCTTGCCCGCGGTCAGCGCAAACCCGGTGACGATTCCCTTCAGTTCCTTGATATAGGTGGCGAATAGCTCGTCATGGTCCGGCAGGCCAAGCGCCTGATCGCGCAGTGACGCGTATTCGGGGGCGTTCGTCCAGTTCTCGACAATATTCCGGGGCGATGTCCGATCCGGCTCGGAAAAGACAACGTCGAAAACCACAACCGCGGCGCCGGCCTCGCGCAGCCGGTAGATCAGTTCCGCCATCCGCGTTCTGGGCCAGGGCCATTGGCCCAGCCGCTCCAGTGATTCATCGTCGATATCGACAATCCGCACGCCGGATTCGGGGTTGTAGGGCCGGGGGTTCTCAACGTTCAGGATATCGAACCAGATGACCTGGAATTCGGCCAGCCAGCGCGGTTCGTAGACACGCAGCGTCGCCGCCGCGATCAGCAGGGTCATCGGCAAGAGGATATGCATCGATCGGATCAGGAATCGGCGCAATGTGGGTTTCCTTCCGACTGCCGGACGGTACCGGTCTTCAGCAGCAACCCGAACTATGACAGAACAAGGTTAATATTTCGATACTGACGGTACCGCCGAAATCACCGCCTGCTTTCCGGCACGCGGAGGAGGCCGAAGAATTGCAGGAAATGCACCCCGGCGCCGCCTTCCGTCCGATCAGCCACCCTTGCCGATTTACGAACCGGTATTCGGCATCCAATGTGGTGCAGAAACCGACGCCATCGATAGTTATGGTTTCGTAGACCGTGACTTTTGACCGGTTCCGCTGAGGAATTGCCTGTCCTTGAAGCGCCAATTCGCCCTGAAGCGCAACCAAACAAGCTTCGCGGGCTGTTTCCGGCAGCGCCGTAATCTGAATCGACTTACGAGCGACGCAACGCAGAACAGCACATACAAGCCCTGAACGCACGCACGCGCTGGAGGAAAGGCTATTATCCCTCGCAACCGACTATGGACGGGGCTCCGTCGCTAGTTACTGCCGCCTACGCTAACCTGCGTCGAACCAACATTACCATTATGTTCGAGCGTCACGTTCAGATCGGCCGAGCTCGAGGCCACATCCGTTACCGCAATATCGAGGCCGCAATTTTCACAATGGTTGGACAGGGTGGGATCCGCATCGTCATGGGTAAACAGCGCCTGGCCGGTACGGTTCGTATAATCAACCTGGCAGGTACTGAAACAGCCGATTTCCTGACCGCTTAACCCGCCACCGCTAATATTCTGCAGGTGGAACTGGAACTGGTTACTTCCAAAATTAAACGAGAACAGGAAACTGCCAGCATTGAACACGCCCCCCAGGTTCAGGTTGGCGCCGTTGATGGATGCGGATCCGGTGGGAATATTCCTGAGGTCGTCGAACGAGCAGCAAATCTCCGGAATCGGCGGCGGCGGTTCGGCACCACCCAGGCGACCTTGATCGAGCGCATTTCCGGCAGCCTGGGCAATATCCTGACCACTGAGATTACCGACATCGCTGGCGCCGCGCGCTTCCTGTGCGTTACCATCAGACGCTTTTCCCTTTGGACCCGAGGCCGGTTGCGCACCCAAGCTGTTCGTAAAGCCCTGGGTAACAGCCGGTGGTGCCGGGAATGGCCCGAATACATTACCACCCGGGTCTGAGGCCACGGCATAGCCGCTGCGCGACACCGTGGTTCCGGGGCCGGCATTGCTCCCCGGGATCAACTGTGCCAGCAACGAGTAGCCTGACCCGGCGCTCCTGCCGGATTCGGCCTGCTCGGCGCCGCGCGGTGCGTATGTAAACGCGCCGCCCTTGTCGTTCGTATTATTTTCGCTGCCCGGGCCCAGCAGGACGACAAAGTCGCGCGCATCGTCTGCATTCGGAACCTGATCCCTGATGCCGTTAAACACCGCATCAACCTGCGCGTCTACCCCGATTGCGGGCCTTACAGCACCGGCTACGATGGTGCCCCGGATACCGATGGTCGCCGTCGGCAGACGGACGGTCATGTCTTCCGGCCGCCGCTGTGCAATCTTGCCCGTAATGAACCGGAATACCCCCTTCGCCACGGAAGCCGTTACCTTGCCGGCGCTGGTTTCCGGATCGTATACGAACTCGTCGATGGAAATTTCGCTGTTCGGTCCGATGGTGAAAACCGTTTCATCCATCAGCATGACCTGCATGCCGCTATCCTTGCCGGATGTAATCGCATCACCGAGGAAAATGGGATCGCCACTTTCCACCTGGCGGCCGACGACATTTTCGGCGGCGCGCGCCAGCGCGACCTGCCCGCGCACGGCGGCAGATACACCCGCCTGTTGCGGCTGCGCCACAACCGTTCCGGATACGGCGACCGACAGGGCTATGGCGGCGATGGCGGATATCGTGCGAAACATGTTTCGTTCCTTCCCGTTCACGCCTAAAAGTCCCAGGACCGCGTGAGCATGGTCTGCGCCCGGCGGTTCTGGTAACTGAAGTTCGGAATATTCGAGCCCTGATCAAGAATTTCCCCGGTCACGGTCCAGGTCCAGTCTTTCAGGAAATCATAATATTTCTTCGACGCCTCGGTGCCAAAATAAGATTCGCTCATAAAGTTGCTCAGCGGCGCACCATAGGTCACCCGGAAGCGTACCTGCGTGTCATGTCGAGTCTGAAACGCGGTTACCGACGGGTCGGGTTCCTTGTACAGGTTCGTCGCGTAATCCAGTCCGGTCAGCAGGAACTGGCCTTCGCCCAGCAACCAGGTATGTTGCAGGGAAACCTTGTGCCCACGAAAACCGTTGAAGGATTTTTCATAAGGCAATTTGCGCGTGTACAACGCCGTGCCTGCCAGAATGTGGTTTGGCGTAAACTGTTTCTTCAGACCGAATTCAGCCTCCACCCGCTGGCCGTCGCGTTCCGGTCCCAGCCCATTCTCAAAAATCGGGCTGAATCTCTCATCTTTCACACCCAGCGTGAAATGACCGTCGATCCCACCGTAATTCGGCAGGAAATTGCGCCGATCGAACCTGACCTCGGCACCCCAGCTGCTGTGGAAGTGCTCGCGGGATAACTGAAGATTCGTATAGGTAATCTTCGGTGTCATCGTGAATGGTTCGTAATTCAGTTTCAACGCAACGCTGGCGCTGCCGGATTGAATATCCTGCGGATCTATCTGCATCTGCTCGTTATGAAAATACGTTGCCGAAAACAGAAACTTGTCCGGCGCCTGATGTCCCAGATCCTGCGTCACATTTGCTGTAACAATGCCCAGGGCCGCGAAATCATCCTGCTTCTGTGCCCGGCCAGTCGGGGCGAAAAGCAGGCCGGCACCAAGGGCCTGGCCGCTGCGAGGGCCGGCATTGACGTTCGAATCGCGCTTGACGCCGACACTGACCTGCACCCGCGCTGTCGTTGTCTGGCGCCGCTTCTTGATGGCACCGAGATACCTATCGATCTCCGCTTCGAGGCTCGCCGCCATAGTCAACTGCTTCAGCGCGTTGAATTCACGTTCGGCTTCATCGATATTGTCGAGCCTGAACAGGACGATAGCGTACATCAGCCGGACCTGCGGCAGGTCGGGTGTGATCAGCAGAATTCGTTCGAGTGTGGAAACCGCACCGCGGACATTGCCCCGGGAAACCTGTGCCTTGGCATAACGAAAGTTCAGATCAATGTTATCCGGGTCCTTGAGAACATCGGCATAGGAAATATCCTCAGCTTCCGGCAATACGGTCCGCGACTCGACTCCGGCGCGTTCCTGCTCTTCCAGCAACCGTTTCTGACGGTCTGCTTCTGATTCATCGAAGCCAGGCTGGGTTTGTGCAATACCGTTCGTCAGCGGCACCGCCATTCCGGCAAGGAAGACCGCAACGAACCGCAACCCGTGACTGGATACCCAATTTTTCAACAGCATTCTCCCCCCGCACCCAGGGACTAGATATTGTTCCTGTCGGAATATGTGGCGCGCATTGCGCGTGTGTTACAGGTCCAAATAAAATCGTACAGGCATGCTTCGGCGCTTTGGCACCTCAAATACTATGCATTTTTAAGTCAATCCAAGTCAAATACAGGGTAAATGCCATCGTAACGGGCCCTGCTGAAAAATAATATATTTATATATATTTTTCAATCAGTTATGCGAAAGCAGCCGTACAGCATTTGACAGCTGCCGCACAATTTTCACATGCAATGTTGCGAAATGGCAACATGATAGGTGACGCAATTACCGCTACCACAGGCGTTCACGCCTGAAATAATCGGTAATGGAAAACTGGTCGCCATTGCGACAATCATACAGAGATATATGGACACCTGCGTCCGCAAGTCTAAAAGAATCGGCCGGGGCAAGGGCCCCGGCCGATAAAGACGCGACCGTAGCCGCAACTGGAATGTACGGTTCTCTTTAGACGACGCCATACGCCATCATGGCATCGGCAACCTTGACGAAGCCGGCGACATTCGCGCCCTTGAGATAATCAACCTTGCCACCGGCAACGCCGCCATATTCGGCACAGTTGTCATGAATATCCTTCATGATGCCATACAGCAGATCCTGCAGTTCCTGTTCCTTCCAGGAAATACGTGCACTGTTCTGGCTCATTTCCAGGCCGGAAACCGCGACGCCGCCGGCATTCGCGGCCTTGCTGGGCGCATATAGAATTCCGGCATTCTGGAAAGCGTGGATACCTTCGATCTCCGTCGGCATATTTGCGCCCTCGGATACCGCCATGCAGCCATTCTTGAGCAGCATCTCGGCTTCGGCCTTCGTGATTTCGTTCTGCGTTGCACAGGGCACTGCGATATCACAGGGAACAGACCATGGGCGGCCTTCGTGGAATTCCACGCCGAATTTCTCGGCATAGTCGGATATACGGCCGCGGCGGACCTGCTTGAGATCAACCATATAGGCCAGCTTTTCTTCGTTGATGCCGTCCGGGTCGTGAATGAACCCGGAGGAATCCGACATGGTCACAACCCGGGCACCGAGTTGACGCGCCTTTTCCGCTGCATAGGTTGCCACATTGCCGGAGCCCGAAATGGAAACGCTTTTGCCTTCCATCCCGTTATTGGCATGTTTCAGCATGTTATCCAGCATGTAAATGGTGCCGTAACCGGTCGCTTCTGTACGGATCAGGCTGCCACCGAATTCGAGGCCCTTGCCGGTAAGCACGCCAACGAATTCGTTTTCGAGACGCTTGTACTGGCCGAACATGTAACCGATTTCACGGGCGCCAACGCCGATATCGCCCGCAGGAACGTCCGTGTTCTCGCCGATATGGCGGTGCAGTTCGGTCATGAACGACTGGCAGAACCGCATGACTTCGTTATTGGACTTGCCCTTCGGATTGAAATCCGCGCCGCCCTTGCCGCCGCCCATGGGCAGGCCGGTCAGGCTGTTCTTGAAGGTCTGTTCGAAGCCCAGGAACTTCAGGACGCTGAGAGTGACCGTCGGGTGGAAGCGGATGCCCCCCTTGTAGGGACCGATCGCATTGTTGAACTGGACACGGTATCCACGGTTGACACGGATATTGCCCTTGTCGTCTTCCCAACACACGCGGAAAATAACCGCCCGGTCGGGTTCCGCCATACGCTCCAGGATCTGCATTTCCTGGTATTTCGGATTGTCATGCAGGAACGGAATTACCGACGACGCCACTTCCAGAACCGCCTGGTGAAATTCAGTTTCCCCAGGATTGCGCTTTACCAGGCCGTCCATAAAACGGTCGAGGCTATCAGATCTAACAGTCATTTAATCACTCCTTGAACATACAGCTTCGCTACCCGAGAACCGGGCACGAATACCCCCTCACCGCGGCCCGGGATTCAGGCGTCCAGAACCAGCGGTCCTTTTGGTACGGAAACACAAGCAAGGCACGAGCCCGATTCCGGCTTTTCCCCCGGTTCGGAGATATAATCGACATCACCTGATTTGATCGCCGTAATACAGGTTCCGCAATTTCCGGCCCGGCAACCAAAATCGATATCGATCCCGTTTTCTTCGGCAAAGTCGAGCAGAGAACCGATACCGGCGTCCCATTTCACGGTCTTGCCGGACTTTCCAAAGGTTACTTCTATATCGGACGCCGCTGCGTCGGCAGCGGGCGCTTCGCCCCCGGATTTATCCGCCTCTTTCTTCTTCTGGACTGTCGCGGGGCCGAATGCTTCATAATTGATATCGTCTTCCGGCACGCCCCATTCACGAAGCCCCTCGAAGAGCGAATTCATCATCGGCGGCGGACCGCAGAAATAATATTCGTAATTACTGGACGGCAGGACGCGTTTGAACAATTCCGCCCCCACCCGTTCGCCGTGCTGGTAATCCCGTCCCTGGACATCGTCATCCGTCGGATTCGAATAGCAGATATGCAGCGTGACGTTTTCGTGTTCGAGTGCCTTCTGTTCCAGATGTTCTTTCATGACATGCTCTGCGCGGTTACGGACACCGTAGAAAAAATGTGTCTCGCGCGTGGAACCCGATTCCGTGATCTGGTTCAGCATGCTCATGACCGGCGTCAAGCCGATGCCGCCACCGATAAGCACAACCGGCGTATGCTTGGTCGTATCCAGGTAAAAATGGCCGCCCGGCGCCTTGACGTCCAGAATATCGCCTTCGTTGATACTGTTGTGGAAGAAGTTGGATGACAGGCCCGGCGGAACATCCGGCTTGTCGCGCGGCGGCGGTACCGCCTTGATCGAGACGCGATAATATTCCGGATTTGGACTATCGGACAGGGAGTAACACCGCATGACCGGCTTGGACTGACCGGGAACGTCCAGCCTGAACGTCAGGTACTGGCCTGGATTAAAGGATGGCAGCGGCTTCCCATCATGCGGACGCAGGTAAAACGAACAGATTCCACCGCCTTCCGGGACTTTCCGCGCCACCTCGAATTTCCGGAATCCGTTCCAGGAAAATTCGTTTTTCTCGCGCTCAAAATCCCATTTCCCCATGATCTCGGCGACCCGGGTCTGCATCAGTTTGCGTTCTGATTCCGCAATACCGGTTGCCAGTCTTGTCGATCGAAAACCGCCATACAGCAATTGTGCAAGATAAAGCGTCAGTATCAGAAGAACGGCCAAAGCCGCAAACTGGATAACCGTCCCCATGTTTCCTCCCTTGGCGTGAGCTAAAATTTACGCCTGAATTCTAGGCGTGCACCGCCGATATCATTGACATTCTCAAGCCAGCCATACATGGCATCGGCCCGCAGGATCCACGCCTGGGAAATCGGTAACTGATACCGTACACCCAGCGCATACTGGGATCCCTGTGCGGCACGGCCAACATCGAAATCTCCGCCGATCGGCTGCACGCTTGCGGCTTCGACAACGATCTGCTGATCCAGGTTGAACAGATACTGGAGGCCGATGGCGCCGCCATAAGTGTCCTGTCCGGTATCATCAAGCTTGGGAAAGCCGGTCAACGCATCGGTTTCGAAATTAATACCGGTATTCTTCAGCAACCCCGTGTCATCCACCAGCGGCTGCGGCCGATCCAGGCCGACCCAGGCGTTGAAATAGGGTATCAGGGTCGAAGGCTTTGACGTAAAGAACGAACTTTCGAACAGGAGCGCAACACCGTCAGCCGTCTGCTGCTTTCCGTTTGCTTCCTGGCCGAAGGACCAGACGGCGCGCACGCTGTTGGACATCACCCGTCCGTAGCGCTTTGACACCGCCACTGTCGCATTGGTGTAGCTGAGGTCGTCGAAATTGCCGTCGCCATCCACCCGCCCGATACCGGCTTCAATATAGGCTTCGCGTGTTTCGATAAAGGTCGCAACGCCGTAGACGTTCACACCGTGATCAGCCAGGTTGCCCTGCGCGTCCTTGATCGCCGGCGTCGTTACCTTGTCGAAGCCGCCGAAAAAGGTGAAATCCATATTGCTGATATCAAGCTTCGGGCTGTTCAGCGCCGGGATCGCGAAGGCGCCGCCGACGAAAGCATCTTCAGCCCACACGCCATTCTGGAAGATCACAGGCATCAGGCCAAAACTGAACGGCAGGTCAAGCGACGTGTATTCGTCCGAGAGGCCTTGATAGATGGCACCAAGATCGCCTTCAAAAAACAGCGTTTCGAAATTCAGGTCGAAGATCGCCTTGTTCTGATCGCGATCGTCACCAAAGAATTCGACGCGCGAAAACTGACCGCCCTGATCGATAGGCCGCATGAAGGCATGGATCCGTTCGGTACCGGTCAGCTTCATGTCGATTTCGAGATTCAGCCGCGTTGCGACCTGTCCGACCTGCTTGGCGCCATTGTCATTGAACGCGACAGCCGTTCGCCAGTCGCCGGCAATATTGAACGCAGGGAACAACAGGTTCTTCTGGCCGATCAGATTGATCCCGTCACCATACACACCTTCGGTGTAGATCGGCCGGCCCAGCTCAATGAGCGGCCGCGGCGCATCAATGCCCTTTTTGCCGCCATAGATCTTGATCTGCTCACCGGCGTCGTAGGGCTTGTCTTCATAGGACGGATCCGAACCGAATACGTTCGAATCATGCTCCACCGGTTTTGCATCCGGCGACATCGTGCGGGGCGCGTCATGCCCTTCACTGGCGGCAAACGACGCACCGGACAATGTAAGAGCCGCTGCGAATGTCGCCGTCCAGATGGACCGACGAGCAATTATCGAATTTTCTTTAAACCTGTTAGCCACGAAACCTACTCCCTGGGACAGAAAACGTCCGCTTCACCCGACCCGGACGCTCCCGGTCACCTTTTAACTACCCCTATGGTTAACAAACCCCTAACAGCCTCAATGCCGGGACGCATCTTAATGCGTCCCGGGGGGTACCCTACTTGACTTCGAACTCAACAGTGTAGGGATGTATATCCAGCATCCACTGGTTCATCGACTGTTCCATCTCGCTCGTCGCCCCGACGAACCGCATGAAGTAGATCGGTTCCGCCCGGCTGCGCAGCCGTGCCGCAAGACGGTATTTGCCCGGCTTCTTCATAACGCTAGCGGGGATACTGTATTTTGCATCCCGGCTGCCCAGTGGCGGTATCGACCGCCCTTCCATCCGGACAAAGGGCGGATGGTTCAGCACCGTGGTCGGCACATTAATCGGGCGCAGGAACGGGCGCTGATCGATATCAAAGTTGACCGGCAGGTACATTTCCCGATCCGTTCCCTTGACATTCGTGGTCAGGAACTTGGTCTGGAAATTAACCAGCTGTTCGTCATACGCAACCTTGCCTGCCGCCACGTCCATGGAGTGGACA
>CAXBEC010000063.1:0-9847 GCA_963974145.1 uncultured Alphaproteobacteria bacterium
CCATTCGGGCCAGCATGACGCCGTAAAGGGTTGTATTGAGCGCGACGGCCAGTCCGGGCCCCAGCATTTCGGGGTTGCTGCCCATGGCATCCAGCATGACGATAAGGCCAATCAGTGTGCCGATCATCCCGAATGCGGGCGCCGTTCCCCCCATTGAGCGCAATATATTCGCCGGCACCATGTTGCGTTCAAAGGTGTGATCGGCCACGGCCTGGAGCGTCTCGCGCACGTCCTTGCCGTCGTATCCGGGAATCAGCAATTCGACGCCAAACACCAGGAACTGGTCCGACGCGACTTTCTTCATTTCATCTTCGAGCGGCAGAAAACCTTTTTCCTTGACCAGATATCCCCAACGGATGATGCGGCCGACTTCCATATTCAGGACATTACGATTGACCCGCTGCGGCAGGAATGTGCTGCCGATCCCCTTGAGCGCGAGAACGACATACCGCGCTTCCTGGCCGACGAAGGTCGCAGCGAGAGTGCCGCCGACAACAAGGACAAAGCTGGGTGCGTCCAGGAACAGACCGAAATTGCTTGTCGCAAGCAGTATCGAGCCGATAAACAGACCGACGGCCGCAAGAAATCCGAAGAATGTCGCAAAGGACATGAAGCCTCATCACCCGCCCGCCAAAGAATATGGCTGGCCCCTACCCAATCACTTCCCCAATATAGCAACAATATCGCTATCGCTTACGGTCGTGAACCTTTATTATTATACGTTTATTAAGTATGAATAAATCGTTTCCAAATAATGATCACCTTTCAAAGGTAACAGTCGACAGACTTGGCATGCATGGCGATGGAATCGCTAATGCCGACGGTCGGCGATACTACATTCCCTATTCGGCACCGGGCGACATACTTGACCTGCGCATTGGTGCAAAACGCGAAGACGGACATGTCGCCACAATCAGAAGCATCATTCACGGTGGCCCCGGTCGCACCGTTCCCGCCTGCCGCCATTTCGAATCCTGCGGCGGCTGCACGCTGCAGCATATCGATACCGCCACCGTTGCGGAAATAAAGCGTGAACTCGTCGCAGTGGCACTGTCGCGGCACGGGTTCCGAGATCTCGACATACGAGCCACGAGATCCGTACCGCCGGGACAGCGGCGCCGTGTCCGGTTTGCCTTCTTCCGGGCGCAAAACAGCGCTTTTGGTTTCAGCGCGGCGCACAGTAATCAGGTCATCGATATTTCGGAATGCCCGGTGACAAGACCGGCGATTACGGCATTGATCGCACCATTGAAGTTGCTCGCTTTGCAAATCGCGTCGCTGGGCAGGCGGGCGGAAATTCTGGTCACGGAAACAGACAGCGGCATCGACCTGTTGCTCCGCCCGGAAAAGCGATCAGAACCGGATATGGACGAACGCATGGCACTTGCCGATTTTGCGGAACGTCACAAGCTGGCGCGCATCGGCTGGGAAGCACCGCAGGGCTATGAACCGCTATCCGCCAGGCGGGAGCCAGCGGTCAATTTCGGCCCGGCCCGCGTCGCGTTGCCGCCGAATGCCTTCCTGCAACCCAGCCGGGATGGCGAAAGCGCCATTGTCGCGGCGGTCTGCGCCGCGGCGGCGGGAGCGAAAAACATCGCCGACCTCTATGCGGGCTGCGGCGCGCTCAGTTTCCCGTTATCCACCATCGCCCCGGTGCACGCCTATGAAGGCGATTCCGAGATGGTCCAGGCAATCCGGCGGGCCGACACCAAACGCGCCGTCACCGCCGAAATACGTGACCTCGCCCGGCAACCATTGCACCATGGGGAACTGAAAAATTTCGACACGATCGTCTTCGATCCACCGCGCGCCGGAGCAAAAGCCCAGGCGGAGGCTATTGCCGGATCGGACGCGGCAACGGTTATCGCGGTGTCCTGCAATCCCGCCACGCTGGGGCGCGACCTGCGGATGCTCGCTGATGGCGGCTACCGGGTCGAGTCGGTTCAGCCCATCGACCAGTTTCCCTGGTCGGCGCATGTCGAAGCGGTCGCGGTACTCCGCCGCTGAACCTGCCCTGTTCTATTCCTCCACGGCTGCACCAGGCATCAACTGGCGTGCGGTGAGAACCGATTCGGGGCCTATCTCGGCCCATTCAGCAAATTCGACCACCATCGCATCGTCGCTCAGCAGGTAGTCAAGCACGCCCCCCAGAAACGCCGGATCCGCGGCACGGGTGCGGATATCCGCGGGCCCGATACCGCTCAGCGCGAGAAACCGCCCCAGGCGGTCTGTATCTTCGGCAATAAATGCCAGGCAGCGAATGGCGAGAAATTGCGCCGCGTCGCTGCGTCCTGTTTCAACTGGATGCTTCATGCGGCCTACGGTAAAAGCGTATGGTCTATTCGGGCAACCACGAAATCGCCCCGACTGCCGAAAGAGACTTCCCATGGCATGGAATCCCAGCCAGTACCTCGCCTTCGCCGGACCGCGCATGCAGCCCGCCATCGACCTGTTGGGCAGGATACCCCAGGAATCGCCCGCGAGCGTTGTCGATCTCGGATGCGGGCCGGGCAACATCACCCCGCTGCTGCGCCAGCGCTGGCCCGACGCCCGGATTCTGGGCCTCGACAATTCGGATACGATGCTGACGCGTGCGCGCGCTGCCTGCCCGGACGAATTGTTTGAATTTACCGATATTACGGCATGGAACCCGGCCACACACTACGACGTCATTTTTTCCAATGCCGCCCTGCAATGGGTCGAGGGACACGATACGCTGTTCCCGCGCCTGCTGGACCAGGTCGCGCCGGGCGGGACGCTGGCCATCCAGATACCGCGCAACAACGATGCCCCGTCACACAGGCTGATCGACGAGGTCATCGACAACGGCCCGTGGCGCGAGTTGCTGGCGCCGGTTCGGGACGCCAATCCGACACAAAAACCTGAATGGTATCGCAACCTGCTGGTCACGCAGGCAAAAAACCTCGATATCTGGGAGACTGAATACCTGCAGGTGCTGGACGGCGACAATCCGGTTGCCGAATATACCAAGGGCAGCCAGTTGACCCGCTATCTGGGAAAGATGGACGCGCCCTGGCAGGGCGAATTCGAATCACAATACCGGGCCCTGGTCGCCAAAGCCTATCCGCCGGAAGCGGACGGCAAGACGCTGTTTCCCTTCCGCCGGTTATTTATCGTGGCATCGGCCTGAACCCAACTGGAGTGTAAAGACGTGAAACTTCTCGTTCTCGCCGGCGACGGCATCGGCCCCGAAATCACCGGCGCAACGGTCCAGGCTGTCGAAGCACTGAACCACCGGTTCAACCTGGGACTGGAACTCACCCATGCCGAGGCCGGGCTGGAAAGCCACGCCAAGAACGGCACGACCCTGACCGAAGCCGTTCAGGCGCAGGTGATGGAGAGCGACGGCGTCATCCTGGGGCCGACCGATTCACTGGTCTATCCCGCACCGGAAGAGGGCGGGATCAATCTTTCACCCTGGTTCCGCAAGAACCTGGACCTGTATGCCAATATCCGCCCGTCACGTGCCCGGCCGGGCGTGCCCTGCCTCGCCGGCGATATCGACCTGGTGATTGCCCGGGAAAATACCGAGGGATTCTATGCCGACCGCGCCATGTACAAAGGCTCGGGCGAATTCATGCCGACCGAGGATGTTGCGCTGGTCGTGCGGAAAATCACACGCGAAGCGTCTCGTCGTATCGCGGATTCGGCCTGTCGGCTGGCAATGGCCCGCCGGAAGAAACTCACCATTGTCCACAAACGCAACGTGCTGAAACTCTCCGACGGGCTGTTCTACGACACCGTCCGCGAAGTGGCCGACGGGTATCCGGAGCTGGAGGTGGATGACTTCATCGTCGATGCGATGGCAGCATTGCTGGTGCGCAAGCCCGGCGCCTTCGATGTCGTCGTCACGACCAACATGTTCGGCGACATTCTTTCCGACCTTGCGGCGGAGCTTTCCGGCGGGATCGGTCTGGGCCCGTCGATCAATGCCGGCAAAGACCGTGCAATCGCCCAGGCGGCCCATGGCGCGGCCCCGGATATCGCCGGGCGCAACGCCGCCAACCCGACAGCACTGATGCTGTCCGCCGGCATGCTGCTGGCATGGCTGGGCGAACGCCACAACCGCGAGGATCTGAGCGAAGCCGCACGCCGTCTGGACGCGGCAGTCGATGCTCAACTGGACGACCCGGCAGGCCGAACGGTCGATCTTGGCGGAAAACTGGGCACGGATGCGTTCGGCGCGGCAATCGCGGGGCGGATTACCGGATAAAGCCTGCATAAGGCGCTAATTTTCAAAATATAAATGGAAACTGTTCACAAGTTATCCACAACATATTGCCCGTTAACCTTTCGTTAACCCAGTATGTAGTAAAACCGTTCCTGTAATGAGTCAGCCGATTCACCATGGCGATGCGGCTCTTCCGATACAGGAATGGAAAGCGTGAGAATGCGGAATTCCCCAGAAGGACACAGCAGAAAGCCGCGCAGAACGGTCACCCATCGCAGCCAGTCCGGAGTCTATTTCGGGTTTACCGAATTCGGCATCAACGACCCGCTCCCCAACGCGGCCGGTATATACATGCTGGTGACCGAGACACTGGGCCCCGACCGCTGGCGGATCATTCTCGTTGGCGAAACCGGCAATTTCGCAGCAGGCATCGCACAGACACCGGCGTTACATGAAGCCCTGCGCCGGGGCGCCAGCCGGGTTCTCCTGCATTTTTCGCCGCTGGGCAGCGGTGAACGGCAGAACGCCGCCAGGGACATCTGGATGGCGAACCGCGCGCCGCTGGTATCATGGACACCGGAAACGATTCACCAGACGGCATAAAACGGACCGTATAAATATCGCGCGGACCGGTTCAGCCGCCCTGCGTTTTAGGCAGCATGGTCTTTTCTGCAAAGATCCTTAAATCGCCATCCGGACTGGCGCTTGCCGCAGCGCGGACCTGACGCATCAGCTTACCCGCCGCGGTCCGGTCCCAGAACCAGCTCTGTACTTCCAGGCTGGACCGCTTGCCCGGCCGGGCCGTTCCCGCCTCTGAATAATACGCCATGATATCGGTGAACGCGTCCTTGAAGGCAAAGGCCGGGGCGCGGTCCGGCATTGGATTGTCCGCGGGGGTGCCATCCAGAAATGCCGCCACGTAGCGCGCCGCGGCATCAATTTCCAGCCCGCTGACACCGACCATCGTCCGTTTCCGCCGGTCCAGCGACAGCTGGTACCAGGGTGACAGTTCCTCGATTTCCCGCAGCATCGCCGTTGCCGGCCCGTCATCCGCAGCCGGCGGCGCGGCGAAACTGACCGGGCAGACCCAGCCGGTCATGTCTTCGGCCTGGGGGCCCGGCGCGTCTTCGGGAAAATCTTCCAGCACGACCGGTCCGTCCGGCGATTCGAGCAGGGCCAGCGCGGCGCGCAGCACGCGTTTCTGGAATTCCGGTTCATCGGGCGCGCCAAGCGGCCGGCCGAGTTCGAACGGCACCCACAGCGCGCGCGGCGGGCGGATCTTTTCCGCATGCGGGCGGACCAGCGCGATAGCGGTGGTTGCCAGGCCCTCTTCCTCGAAATAATGGGCAAGCGCGCTCACGGCGCGCGTGCAGTTGGGTCAGACGGGCGTCAGGATTACCGCGTTGACCTGGTCTTCCTTCATCATCCCGGCCAGTTCCCGGGCGCTGTCCTCCATCATTCCCGTATCCGTCGCGCCCATGAAGGAATAGTGGTAATCCGCCACAGAGCCGATTTCACCCGCCGCTGCCATTTCGCGCAGGCGGTCGATCGGATAGACGATGTTCACATCGTCCTGGAAACCGGTACGGTCGAAATTCACAGACACATGGTTCATCAGCACATCGCCGGTATCGGCATCGCCCGGAATGACCCGGTAATCCGCCGCCCCGCGCGCAAACAGTTTTTCGCCACGCAGGCTCAACCCGGCCGAGGTCACAATCGCCACCCGGCGGTCGCGCAGCGGCGGCCCCGCGACCCAGGGCGTGGTATCGAAGCTCGGCAATGGCAGGTGATCCAGGTGTTCCTGCTCGGACTCGACGAGGTCTTCCATTCGGGCCATGTGCGGCTTCCTTCCTTACGCGAATAATAGCGCCGGAATACTCCGGCGAATCCGACCGGTTTGTCAAAGCATCAAGGCGATCCGGTATGGCAGACCATTTATGATTCCCCCGAAACCGCGCCGGAAATGTACCGAACCGGGTTTCGAAGATGCACCAGCCAATACAGCCCGGTCATCAATCCTGAATAAATCATCAAAATTTACGCGCATGTACCGCGTTCGGTGTATGTATTGAATACCGGAACCGGCCATTATTTGTTACCCTTGCAGTATCCCGTTCGAAAGCAAGTGCCTTGCGAGTCTTTTACAGCCAACCGGAAAATTGAAACGCAGATCATATGAAACTTATTGTCCAGATTCCCTGTTTCAATGAAGAAGAGACACTCCCCCAAACGGTCGCGGATATTCCGCGGACCATCGATGGCATCGATTCGGTCGAGATTCTCATCATTGATGACGGCTCCACCGACAGAACAATCGAGGTCGCGCGCGAGATCGGCGTCGATCACATCGTCATCAACAAGAACAACAAGGGGCTGGCGCGCACCTTCCGGCGCGGCCTGGACCGCTGCCTCGCACTGGGCGCCGACATCATCGTCAACACCGATGGCGACAACCAGTATGCCGGGGGCGACATCCCCGCACTGATCCGGCCGATTATCGACGGCAAGGCGGATATCGTTGTCGGCGACCGGCAGACGCAGGCGGTAGAGCATTTTTCCGCGAACAAGAAGCGGCTGCAGAAACTGGGCAGTTTCGTGGTCCGCAACCTGTCCGAACTCGACATCCCGGACGCGGTCAGCGGCTTCCGCGCCATCTCGCGCGAGGCCGCATTGCAGCTGAATATCGTCTCCTCCTTCAGCTACACGATCGAGATGCTGATCCAGGCCGGCAAGAAGCAGCTGGCGGTAACGTCCGTACCGGTCGGCACCAATGCCAAGACCCGCGAATCACGCCTGTTCAAGAGCATACCCAAATTCATTGAACGTTCGCTGACCACCATGGTGCGGATGTACACGATGTACCAGCCGCTGCGGATGTTCTTCTATATCGGGTTGATGTTCAGCGTCATCGGCGCCATCCCGATGATCCGCTTCCTGTTTTACTACCTTGTGGATGGCGGGGCGGGGCATATCCAGTCGCTGGTGATCGGCGGGGTCTTCCTGCTGATCGGCGTGATCACCTTCCTGTTCGGGCTGCTTGCCGACCTCATGAACTTCAACCGGCAGCTGATCGAAATGACGCTGGAGCGGGTGCGGCGGATGGAATTGGGGGATAGTACCCGGGCACCGGATGGCGATTCTTGACGTGCCGCACGCGCAAACGCCGGTAAACGAGGGTTCGACGGTGCGGCGCCCCCGTATTGCCCTGGTGGGACCGACATTTCCCTATCGTGGCGGCATCGCCCAGCACACCACCATGATGGCGCGCGCCCTTCAGAAAATCGCGGACGTGCTGGTCGTGTCATATCGGCGGCAATATCCCAAGATCCTGTATCCCGGATTATCGGATCGCGACCCGGCCGCGCCGGACCCGCAGCTCGACGATCTGAGATACCTTATCGACTCGATAAACCCGCTGACATGGTGCACCGCCCTGTGGGAAATACGACGCCACCGGCCCGACATGGTTGTCTTTGTATGGTGGACATTTTTCTGGGCGCCCTGCGTCTGGTTCATGGCATGGCGGCTGCAACGCCTGGGAATCCATGTCCGATTCTTTTGCCATAACGCCGTGGAGCATGAAGGCGCGTGGATCAAGGCATGGCTGAGCCGTCAGGCGCTCGCCAGGGCCGACAGTTTCTTCGTGCATACCGGCGAGGACGAGAAAAACCTGCGGCAGGATTTTCCTGACGCGCCGGTCGGGAAATACCCGCATCCCATTTACGACCATTTCCCGCACCCGACGGAGGTGCTGCCGCGCCGCGCCGCGAGCGAACTGCTCTTTTTCGGACTCGTGCGGCCGTATAAGGGGCTGGACGTTCTGATCGAGGCGATGGGCCTGCTAAAAGACGAAGACGTGGTGCTTTCCGTCGTGGGCGAATTCTGGTCGGGCCGGGCGGAGATCGACGACCGCATCATCGAATTGGGTCTGCAGGACCAGGTGAACATCGTTGACCGCTATGTATCGGACGAGGAGGCGGCCAACCACTTCGCCCGGGCTGACATAGTCGTCCTTCCCTATCGCAGCGCCACCGGCAGCGGCGTTATCCCGCTGGCGTACCACTATGGCAAGCCCGTCATCGCGACCAATGTGGGCGGGTTGCCGGATGTCGTCGAGGATGGCGGAACCGGCTGGCTGGTGCCGCCGGAATCACCGGATCACCTGGCGGCCGCGATCAGAAACGCGCGGGCACAGTCCCCTGACAGTACGGCTTCTGCAATCGCTGAACTTAAACGCTCCCTGACCTGGGAAGGCATGGCAACGGCGGTGTCGGCGCGTTAAACTATCACCTTAGTGGCCTTGGCGCCATTTCCAGGCATCAGCGATCTGCGTCTTTAGCGCGGCCCGCTGCGGCTTCCACTCCAGGATCTCACGCGCCCTGTCCGCCGCACTGACCAGCACGGGCGGATCACCCGGGCGGCGTGGTGCAATTCGTGTGGGAATGCCTTTTCCCGTTACGGCTCTTGCGGCATCGATGACTTCACGGACAGAGAAACCGTTGCCGTTGCCCAGGTTATACGCTTCGGCCCGCCCGCCATCGCTGCCGAGAAGCCGACGCAGCGCCTGAACATGCGCGGACGCCAGATCGTCGACATGGACATAATCCCGAACGCAGGTGCCGTCGGGCGTGTCGTAATCGTCGCCGAAAATATCGATGCATGCCCGTCGCTGCAGCGCAGTGTCCAGAACCAGCGGTATCAGATGCGTTTCCGGTTCGTGGCACTCTCCGATGACGGCATCCGGATCACCGCCGGCGGCGTTGAAATACCGCAACGAAACGGACTGCAATCCGTAGGCAACCGAATAATCCTTCAATATCCGCTCAACCATCAGTTTCGTCCATCCATAGGGGTTGGTCGGCTGCAAGGGATGGTCTTCGTGGATCGGCAGAAACTGAGGATCGCCATAGACTGCAGCAGTGCTGGAAAATACCAGCCGGTGTAACCCACTATCGCGCAGCGTATCGAGCAACGAAATGACTTCGCCGACATTGTTGCGGTAGTATTTGGCGGGATCGTTGACGGACTCGCCAACGGCGATAAATCCGGCGAACAGCATCGCCGCCACAGGTTTATGTTCGGCGATTGCCGCCCGCAACGAGGCGCGGTCCGACATGCGGCCTTCCACCAGCGGTCCCCAGCGGACGGCTTCGGCATACCCTGTCGACAGGTCGTCATAGACGACCGGTCGAAACCCCGCGCGGTCCAGCGCCTTGCATGTATGGCTGCCGACATAGCCGGCGCCGCCTACTACCAAAACAGATGAAGTCACTGACGGGGCCTCCCAGATAATGACTGTAGATGTCTGATACGCTATAGACCGACTGGGTTTGCGTACTCAAGTTGAACAAAAATTAAGACCGATTGGTATTGCGGAGAAATCATGCGCGTTGGCGTTGCCTTTTGCTAGAGCATCTCTGTGAAGTTGTTACGGCAATCGATACTCACAAGTTAAGGATGGTTACTTAATGTTAGCTGGAGCCAAGAACCTTTTGTTGCGCCTTTCACCACTGTCATCCCGTAGGTTGCGGCACATTCTTCGCTACCACGCTCTCGCCCGAATGCGCCGCATTCTGAGAAGTTTCAAAGAAAACGCACCGCCATCACTACCGACAGAACTTCGACGGTTCAAGGTTCCAGGATGTGAGACAT
>CAXBEC010000064.1:0-9813 GCA_963974145.1 uncultured Alphaproteobacteria bacterium
CTCATGGCATCGAGATACCGTTCCCGCAACGGGAAGTCAGGGTGCTGGGCGAAACCAGGGACTGAGCTCCGGCCGGGCCGTAGCGGTGCCGCTTGACAGCCACAGCCTCATAAGATCAGCATTGCTCTCTGAAACACGTAAAACGCGCAGGGAGGACGACATGGCAAAGCTTCGGCATATCGGCGTCACGGTTCCGGATCTGGAAGCCGCGGCGCAATTCTATGAAAAAACCTTCGACATGCACCGGGTCCGGGAATCCGACATCGCGATTATCCTGTCGGACGGCACGGTCAGTCTCGCGATATTGAAGTTCAAGACCGACGAGCAGGCCGGTGACGAGCGCGGAAAGGATTTTCACGGGCTGCACCACATGGGCTTCGTCGTGGAGGATATCGGCGAATCCAGCAAGACGGTGGAAGCCAATGGCGGCCAGTATCACATGAAAATGCCGTCGCGCCCAGAAAGCATGTCAGAACTGAAATTCCGTGATCCGAACGGCGTCGTCTTCGATATTGTGACCCCGGAATACGGCAAGAAGTCCTGGCACGCTTCCTGAGTTTGGCGGCAAGGGCTTAACCCGGACGGTCAAGACAGTCCCGCAATCCCGCCGCGAGATTTTCCAGCAGCGTGAAATAGGCATCCGGCCCCGGTGGAATCTCCGCGCCAATCGGGTCCAGGGTCCCTGCCCTGGCCGGCGTGCCTTCGAGTACTGTCGCGACGAGCGCCGGCGCGAACTGCGGTTCGGCAAAAACGCAACGCGCGCCGGTTGATTGAATCTTGTCCCGCACCGCATATAACCGTTTCACCCCGGGGCTGCGATCCGGGCTGATGGTCAGCGAGCCGACCGCATTCAAGCCGTAGCGCCGCTCAAAATACTGATACGCATCGTGAAATACGACATAGGGTGTTTTGCGAACCGGCACGAGAGTATTGCGCAACGTGGCATCCAGCATATCAAGCCGCTGCAAAAGCGTTTCACCGTTGGCCGCGTAGGCCACAGCGTTCGCCGGGTCGGTTTTCTGAAGCGTCGCGACGATGACCCGAACCATCGTCTGTGCGTTTGCCGGGTCCAGCCAGACATGCATGTCACTGTGCTGATCGTCATTCTCTTCATGTCCGTGATGTTCGCCCTCGACTTCAGAATGGCCGGTATCATTATGGCCGTCACCGTTATGCCCGGCCTCATCATGCGCTTCCCAGCTACCGCCCTCACGGCCGGCCAACAGCGGCACATTGTCGCCGAACGCCACAACGGCCGCATCCTGCGACAAAGCCGCCAGCGGTTTTACCAGGAATGATTCCATGCCGGCGCCGATCCAGAAAACCGCCTCGGCGGACTGCAGCGCCCTTGCCGAACTGGGCGACAGGGCGTAGTCGTGCGGCGATGCGGCGCCCGCAACGAGCAGTTGCGGTGTACCGATGCCCTGCATCACCCCGGCCACCAGCGAATGTACCGGCAGAATGGATGCCACGACCCGGGATGATGCATTGGCGGCGCCGGAAACCAAAAAAACTGCTGCAAAAAAAGCGAATGCGGCACGGAGAAAACGAGGCATCGGCTTACCTTTCTATAATGTTATAACATAACATTATAGGGCCAAAAAAATCCCGTCAACCGATGTCGAGTTCCCGTGTCATAAAAACGCTGAACGGGTCTTCCACGTAATCGCCGAACGGTCCCGTTAATGCGAAACCGTACCGGGCATAGAGCTTTCGCGCGGGTTCGAACGCGTCCGCTGAACCGGTTTCGAGGCTGAGACGCGTATAGGATCGCGCCGCCGCCTCACCAAGGATGTGTTCCAGGATTCGTCGCGCCACGCCCCTGCCCCGGGATTGCAACGCCGTATGCATCGACTTGATTTCGCCATGCCCGGATCCGAGCGCCTTCAGCGCACCGCAACCGAGCAGCCGGGTTTCCTCCCAGGCTGTCCAGAAGGTGATTTCCGGCACGCGCAGGGCGTCAAGATTCAAGGCATGGATGCTTTCCGGTGGCGAATGCAGCGCCATTGTATCCAGATGCGCCTGCAACAACGCGGCAATTTCGGGCCCCCGGAGGTCATCTTCACGAATATGCATGATGGATTGCGTCGCCTATGGCAGCAACGGGTGGGCCGGTCCCAATGACCCCCAGAACAGTAATATCCCCAGCAGGGCAATCAGGGAACCACCGATGGCAGCCACGCAGTGTGTGGCTGTCGCCAGGTTATCGTAGCGGGTGCGCGCCAGCGTCGAAGCCAGGTTGCGTGCGCCGACGGCGAGGATGGCAAGCCCCGCCACAGCCGCCGCCGTGCCGAGCGACATCGCCAGCACGGCCAGCATCCCCGGCACCCGCAACCCCATCAGCCCGGCGACAATCAGCACCATCACAGCTCCGCTGCAGGGCCGAATCCCGATGGACAAAACCATGCCGGCAATGGTGCGCCATCCCTGCTGCGCCAGTTGATCCGGCGTGGGTGCATGGACATGACCGCTATGGCAATGCGCATGGTCATGGTCATGTTCGTGCGTCACGGAAAGATGCTCGTGACGGTCATGGATCACGACCGCCTGCCCGATCCTCCGCGACCGGCGGTATGCCACGATCCCGCGCCAGGCCAGCATCGACCCCAGACATGCGATCAGCGCAAAGCTGATGCTCTCCAATGTCCCCGATGCCGCATAGGCATCCCGGGAAGTCCAGCCGATCACTTCCCGCGCGCCCTCAACCAGCACGACCGCCGTCACGCCCTGCAACAGCGCCGCGGCCAGCGCGACCCAGACCCCCAGTTTGATGCGGCTTTCATGGGTCAGCAGATATGCGGACAGGATGGCTTTGCCATGCCCGGGTCCGGCGGCATGCAGAATTCCATAGACGAAACTGCCGAAGACTAGGGTCCATGTTGCGGCGACCGACGCATCCGCCTTTATGGCGCGAACCGACGCCACCAGTTCACGGTGGTACTGTCGCTGGGTTTCGAATATCCAGCCGGACAACCCCGTCCACTGGTCCGACACCCAGTCGAATGGCCCCGCCCCCAGCGCAGGCGCCGACAGCGCCATACTGGCAACGATCGCCAGCCCGGCAGCTTTGCCGGTCACGGACAATGGATCGTCACCGTTTCGGCAAAATTCTCTCCCAACCCGTCCCCGGCGGTTTCCGACGTATCGAGGGATTGGACCAGCGACAGGACCTTCATATCGGGTTTTGCTTCAGCGATGGTGTAGGCGCAGCCTTCCGGTGTGTCGCCCTCGAACAGGACCGGCCGGTCCCTGATATGCAGTACCTCGATATAATAGGTCGGGTCATAGATGCGGTAGACCAGCGGCTGTTTGCGCGGGTCCAGCGGCTGTGCCAGCGGCAGGACGAAGACGAGCCCCAGCCGCCCCTGCAGAAACGTCGATTCGATATCGCGCACCGTGTCATGCGCTATGGGTTCGCCATTCACCTGCATGAAGGTGAAATACGAATACTCCGCAAGGCCTTTCATCGATGCTGCCGCCAACGCCCGCAGCGGCGCGTCATCCGGAACCCCGTCGCCATCCATGTCCATGCCTTCCGTGGCGAAGGCGGTATAGAATTCATCAAAGGTCCATAACACCCGCAATGCCGAAATGCGGCCCTGCGCGTCGAAAATCGCTGTCGTGCGCAGGTCAATCCAGTTGTGGGGGTGGGCCGACAGACGCGTTGAAAAAAGCGATACAGTCAGCCCGATGACGAAAATGCAGAACCACGACACGGGGGATTTTTTCATTCGTCTTTTACCATGCAGGTGCGTTTCAATGTTTATACACCTAGTCGATCGCGATATTCTTGCAAGGTGAAATAGCCTCGACGCAAAATTGCCACAAAGGCATAGGACAATCACGGAATGCGCCTGATACTGATCTTGCTGTTATGCTGGGCCGCACCGTCTTTCGCGAGACAGGCATCTCCGGATACCGGTGCGACGGCGGTGCAATCCTTCATTCGCGACGTCTCGCGGACCTGCTCGTCACAGCGCGCACAGCACTGTATCGATGCCGGCTGGAAATTCGCCGTTCCCTCGCCGCAACAGGGTCTTTCCCTGGCTGACCTCCGTAACCTGCGGCAACGGCTGGGCGGTTGGTTCAGCGAATATCAGAACCTCCTGAATCCGCAGGAACGCGGATCGGTTCTGGTCGGGCTGCTGCTGGCGGACGGCATCGGCATCGACCGGCTGCACAAGGCATTCGATGCCGACCGGAACGGTCGGGTAACGCAACGTGAACTGCTGGCCGATGTCAAACTCGACAACCGCCCACTGGGTGCCGTTCTGGGCGACGCCAAGGCAGTGAACCGTAAAGCCCTGGCGCAGCGGCTGGGCATGACGCCCGGCATGATCGAAGGCCTGTTCACGCCATAGGACGATTCGGGCACGCCCCCGCGCAGATCAGACCTGCACGATAAAGTCGAATCGCCCGGTCCGCTGCCCACCGCCACCAGCCAGCGCCAGTTCCAGTTCCGACCTGTAGCCGAAATCCTTCAGCCGCCCCGGGTCGTCCGGAAAATAGAGCTGCGTCGTCAGCAACGGTCCCTGCGGCGCCCGGACCTTCACATGGTAGTGGCGCGCGCGGCCGGGGTAATCGCCCGGCGTGCAGGTCACGAAGCTGTAGCGGCCCGCCGCATCCGTGATCTGATGGCCGCGCAGTTCAAAGCCGCTGTTGTCGTAGCGGCCGCGCCGGTCGGCATGCCACAGATCAACCACCGCGCCCGACACCGGACGGCACGCATGATCCATTACCAGACCCTGCAGCAGCAGGACCTCGCCCGGCGCCGTGTCGTCCGTGAAATCCGCCTTCAGGGGCGAGTCCGGCGTATAATACGGTCCCTGGCCCTGGGAAGTTGTCGGCACCGTATCCGGACCGCAGGCCGGTGTCAGCACGGCCGCCGCACGCAGCGGCGGCGATGCGAATACAGGCAGCGCCAGTCCCGCGGCGCTGCCCAACAGCATGTTCCGCCGGGTGAGCGGACGAAGCATTCGAATATCCATGGCGGTTCTCCCGTTACCGGTGCCCGTGACTGTCGGGCGCCGTGCCGTAATGATGGTGCAGATCGTTTCGGCCAAAGTCATTCGCAGGGTCACGCCACAATGCGTGGATGTGGTTGGCGCGGTTCTGCGTATTGTCGAATTCGATCAGGATGCGTGGGCCGTGGATGCGATAATAGAAGGGCTCGTCGTCGCGTTTCGCGCCGGCCCAGGCAAACCGGGTCTCCGCGAGGCCCTGTCGGACCAGCGCCATATAAGGATTGCCGATCTCGTCCCGCGCCATCCCGACATAGGTCTCGATCAACCGCAGCAGAATTTCGCGCTGTGTATCGGACAGCGCCGTCACCGCGATTCCGACGGGTTGGCCGATATCCTGCGCATCCCCCGGACCGGCCACGATATTGCCCAGCGAACGGTCACCAATTGACGCCGTCGCGAACTGTTCCGCATTCAGGCTACGGGCCAGTTCGAGGCCGAGTGTGAATTCTTCACCCTGGACACGCTCGCCCACACGCGGGCCAGCCGGAATTCGTGCGGGATTGGTCCCGGTAAAGAGCGGTGTCACCGTCACAGTCCGCGGTTTCGAAAGAGTCACATTCACAGACAGATGATGGCCTTCAAAGCGCCAACCCCAGGGATACGTTCCCGGGGTCCCGAACACCGCCACGAGGTAGTTTTCCGTATCCCGGTAACGCGATGAAGAACCCTCAACTTCCGCCAGCACCGCTTCCAGCGCCATAATGGCTTCGGCCTTCATCGCGCCCTTTGCCGAAAGAGTAGAGCGCAGTAGCGCCAGCGCCGCGTTTTTCTGCATTGCGGTCATGTCGCGCAGCGCAACGCCATCACGGCTTCGCGGCGTGTAGTGCCAGTCAAACCGTTCATCGTCGTCGAAGGCAAAGATCGCGTCCCCGCGCTGGCCGGCATCAAGAACCGCCAACCAATCGGAGGCCGCCTTTGCAATCACATCGTCGAATGCAGCGGCAGGCCGGGTCAGGCTGAGCGCCAGCCCCGCTGCAAGCAATGTCGTCAAAATGAAACCGCGCACACGGCTCGGCAGCCTACCAGGCATATTTGACGCTACAACCATATGGCCTTGTCACGGGGCTGGAGACAGGCTTGCCCGCCGCCATCTCGTTCAGCGCCACGGTGACATAATTGGTTGCCCTCGCGATATCGGATGTCCGGGCAGAGGGAATGCTGTCGATCCCCCCCATGTATTTCAATGCGCCTTCCGGATCGATGATGTACATGTGCGGCGTCGTACGCGCGCCGTACAGCTTGCCAATCTCACCCGTTGGATCGAGGATGATTTCTGTCGGAGTCGCGCCGCGCTGGTTCGACAGTTCCAACGCTTCAGTTGCTTCCACATGGCCTTCCTCACCCGGGGCCGAGGAAATCACCGACAGCCAGACAACACCCTTGTCGATAGCGTCCCGCTGGGTCTTCTGCATATTGTCCGCACCATAATGTTTCCGGACATAGGGACATTCATGGCTGGTCCATTCCAGGACGACAGTCTTGCCGCGATAATCGGCCAGCGAGATCGTCTTGCCGCTGGCTGTCCCCCCTTCAAAGGCAGGTGCCGGCGCGTCGATCTTCGCCGTACCCGCCGCCTGTCCCGCACCGGCAATGAAAGCGGCAGTTACCGCTGCCGTCATGCCGAGAAGCAATCGTCGATTCAGTAATTGCATGGGCCTGTTCCTTTCCGTGGAAAATGGATCGTTCATATTGCCTGCAACGCATCGACAACCATCGACACGGTCAGCAGCTGCGGCAGCACCTGCGGCGGCCGCGCATCAGGGTAAAACAGTACGTAAAGGGGCACGCCTGCCCGGTCGTACTGGCGCAATACGCGCGTGATCTCCGGGTCTTCACGGGTCCAGTCGCCGACCAGATAGGCTGTACCGGACGCCGTCAGGGCGGCATAGAACGCATCGCTGGACAGGGCCACACGCTCATTCACCTTGCAGGTGATGCACCAGGCTGCCGTCATATTGACCAGCACGGGGCGGCCTTCGGCCCGCAACGCATCAAAACGGGCCTGGGAGAACCGCTCGGAACCTTCGGGCCCGGCGATGGCAGTTTCGGTCGTATCGGCCGTCTGGATAGTGCTGACCAGCATCAACGCACCGGCGATCGAGACCATCGCGACGCTGCGCCGGACGGCGCCACCCTGCCCGAACAGCCACAGGGCAAAACCCAGCGCAGTCATGCCCAGCAAGGTCGCGAGCACCGCATCGGGATCCGTCTGCTGCGCCAGCACCCAGACCAGCCAGGCCGCCGAGGCAAACAGCGGGAACGCCAGGACCTGCTTGAAGGTGTTCATCCATTCCCCCGGCTTCGGCAGAAGCCGCGCCGCCGCCGGTATCGCCGTCAGCAGCAGGTACGGCATGGCAAGGCCGAGACCAAGCATGAGGATCGCCGCCATCGCGACCGGCCCCGACTGAGTAAAGGCAACACCGAGTGCGGCGGCCATGAACGGCGCGGTACAGGGTGCCGCGACCACCGCCGCCAGAATGCCGGTGAAGAAACTGCCCGCCGTACCGGAGCGTCCGGCAAGTGACTGTCCCACCCCGGTCCAGGACCCGGCGATTTCGAACACACCCGCCAGGTTCAGCCCAACCGCGAACAGGATATAGGCAAGCAGCGCGACGACCACGGGGTTCTGCAACTGGAAGCCCCAGCCGATACTGGCGCCACCGGCACGCAATACAAGGAACACCACCCCCAGCAATGCGAAGGCCAGCAGGACGCCGGCGGCATAGGCAAGCCCGCCCTGCAGCCGGGCGGCACGGGATTCCGCCGCATGACGCACCAGCCCCAGCGCCTTGATCGCCAGCACCGGAAACACACAGGGCATAAGGTTCAACAACAATCCGCCCAGAAACGCGAAGACCAGGATAAGCGGTAGGGACAGCGCGTCGCCGGATACCGCGGGCATTGCTGCCGACACAGGCGCGGCGGACACCGCCAGCGTCGCGTCTTCTATGGCGAAGGCCAGCCGGGTCAGCCTGCCGCCGGTATCCTCGCGCAGTGTCAGCACGCCCGAAAGCCGTTCCGGCGCCGGGATATCGCCGCGTTTCAACATCAGGCGCAGCACCGGCGCGTCATAGCTCAACTGCTGTGCGGCCGCATGGTCGATCACGCCCCACTGGTCGGCGAAGAAATGCGCCTGCGACAGCCGGTCCCGGGAAAGTCCCGGCGCCTCGAACGCCAGGGTTATCGTATTCCCCGCGACTGCCGCGGAATACGGCCAGGGCGACGCCGCGGGAATGGTCTGGCGGACTGCCGCGAATAGTGCCGCATCGGCGTTGTTCGGCGTCGTTTCGCCGCCGGTCGGCAGGGCGATATCGAAGACACCGGATTCCGGTATGCAGATTTTCTCGCAAACCAGCCAGGTCGCTTCTGCCTTTACCGGGAACGCCGTGCCCCTGGGCCAGTCCGCCGGGACCGTAATATCGCTGATCATACCGACGCTGTTGCTGTAGCCGTGATTGACCAGACCGGCGAATTCGATGCGGTCCGGCGCTGCCCAGTGGATCGGTGATACGGCGGCGCTATCCGGAAGTGTCCATTCAATGGCGGTTTCCTGGCCGCTGTCACCCGGGTTTTTCCAGTAGGTATGCCAGCCTTCGCGGATTTCCTGATGCAGCATGACCGATACGGTATCGCCCGGCATGACGCGCACTGCCGACGCGATCAGCCGCGCCGTGACATTGTCGGTCTGCACTCTGTCACCCGCCGCATGGACGGCCGGTGACGACAGCAGGAAGGCGAGCGCCAGGCCAAAAAAAGCAATGTTCCGCCCGACGGACGATCGCAGCAACCGTGTCATCCAATACGCCCTGTTCCGGTAAGCAGAACAATATCTAGGACGCTTTCAGATCAATACAAAATCAAGTTTTCTTTACCAATTCAGGACGGTAACACCGACTTCAGGATCCGCTGTCGCGCGCCAGACCGGACTCGACCCACAGCTTGATTGCCAGAGACAGGCTGCCGAACAATGCGAAGCCACCGATCAGCGGTAGCACCGTGCCATCATAGGACTGACCGATGATCGTTCCCAGCAGCACCCCGCATATGGTGGTGAGCGACGTCACCACCCCGGCGCCGATGCCCGCGATATGGCCCAGTGGCTCCATCGCCAGCGCATTGAAATTTCCCATCAGCATGCCGAAGCTGCCGAAGGTACACATCCCCCACAGCATCAGCGACCAGAGCGGCGGATGGCCGGCCTGCCAGAAGGCGACGCAGAAGAATATGATCGAACTTCCCGCCATCATCGCGAGTGCAAAAGAGGTGATGCGGCGCATGCCCAAGCGGATGACGAGCCGCGAATTGGCGAAGGACGCCATGCCGATGCACAGCGCCAGCGACCCGAAATAAAACGGGAAATGGACCCCCAGCGCATATTGCTGCTGCAGGACCTGCGACGCGGAAGACAGGTAACCGATGAAGGCCCCCATGACGAGGCCCGCGGAAATCGTGTAACCGAAGGACTGGCGGTTGCGCAGGATTTCGACGACCCCGCGGCAGATCACGACAATCGAGAACGGTTTGCGCCGTTCCGGCGCCAGCGTTTCCGGTTGCCGCCACGCGAACCAGACAAACGCTATGCTCGCCAGCGTCAGCAATACGCCGAAAATCGCGCGCCATGATGCGACCAGCAGTATCCCCTGTCCCAGCAGAGGCGCCAGCGCGGGCACGATAATAAAGACAGACTGCACCAGAGACATGATCTGCGCCATGGCGCGGCCGGAATACTGGTCCCGGATCAACGCGATGGTCACGATCCGCGATGCTGCAGCCCCCAGCCCCTGCAGGA
>CAXBEC010000065.1:0-9794 GCA_963974145.1 uncultured Alphaproteobacteria bacterium
TCCCCGTCTGGATGCTCGCGAAGCAGCGCGGTCTTGCGACAGATAGTGCGTTCCCCTCCTTCAACCCCCAGACCGCCTAGGTAGGGATAACAATCATCATGCTGGAACCTGTAACAAACATTGAGACGATCATCGCTGCGAAACCGGTCAGCAGCATTTCCAAGGGACGCATCGTCATTGACGACGTAAGCATCGTATTCGGCAAGGGAAAATCGGCGAACCACGCGGTGGAACGGACGCACCTTACGATCGAGCCAGGGGAATTCGTCTGCATTCTCGGCCCGTCTGGTTGCGGCAAATCAACCCTGCTGAACACCGTCGCGGGCTTCATCGAACCGACTACAGGCCGGGTCATGATTGACGAAGACATCGTCAGGGAGCCGGGGCCGGACCGCGGCATGGTTTTTCAGCAATATTCCCTGTTTCCCTGGAAAACGGTTCTGGAAAACGTCGCATTCGGCCCCCGTCTCGCCAAGCACAGCGATACCGAGGCCGTTCGCACCGCCAATTCATTTCTCGGCATGGTCGGCCTGAGCGCCTTCGCAAACCGTTACCCGGAGGAACTGTCCGGCGGCATGAAGCAGCGTGTCGGCATCGCCCGCGCCCTCGCCAATTACCCCAGCGTGCTGCTGATGGATGAACCGTTCGGCGCGCTGGACGCCCAGACCCGCGTCATGATGCAGGAGAACCTGCTCAAGATCTGGTCCCAGTTCCGCAATACGGTACTGTTCATCACGCATGACGTCGATGAAGCGATCTTCCTGGCAGACCGGGTCCTCGTGATGAGCGCCAGCCCAGGCCGGATTATTGCCGATTTCAAGGTATCTCTCGAGCGGCCGAGAAATGTCGAAATCGCAACCGAGCAGGAATTCATTGCGATCAAGAAACGCTGCATCGACGCCATTCGCGCCGAAACGCTCAAGGCGTTCGAACAGCAGAATCTGAACTGATGCCCGCGATGACCGCCACCGCAAAAAAGGGATTGGCTGTCTTCTCGCTCTTCGTGATCGGTGCGGTCGCCCTCGCCGGAGTCTTTGCCCTGCAGCGTGACAGCGGCATGCCGGACGACTTGCGTGGCATCGCCTTCGCGAACCCGGCACAACTTCAAGGCGTCGCGCTGGCCGGCGCGAAGGGGGCCATAACGTTTCCGGCGACCGCTCAAAGCAGGTGGATCCTGCTGGCGCTTGGCTACACGCATTGCCCCGACATCTGCCCCTTCATGCTGGGAAACCTGGCAGAAGTCGAAGCCGAATTGAGGGGAAGGCTTGATTCGACAGAAATGCCGCAATTTGTCTTCTTGTCCGTCGACCCTGCCCGGGACACAACAGCGCTTCTGGCAGAATACGTTGCCTATTTCAGCGATAGTTTCGTCGGCCTGACCGGTCCGCGTCAGGCGATCGACCGGGTCGCGAAACAACTCGGCGCATTCTACCGCTACGGCCCGAAGGACAGCGACGGCGCATACGGGGTCGATCACAGCGCCGAAATTTTCCTGATCGATCCATACGGACGGCTGTTCGGCAGGTTCCAGCCCCCGCTCGACCCGCAGGAAACGGCTTTGAAATTCGAAAGCGCTCGCCAGTTCTTCCAGCAGACGAAAACCTGAATATCAGGAGTGATTGCCATGCATGTCGCCCGGTACCGTAAAGTTCTGTCAATGCTAATCGGCCTCGTAGCCCTGGTGTCCTCCGCGTCATTCGCTGCGGATGGACCATCGGTGACCGAGGCATGGGTGCGCGCGGCGCCAGCGAGCGTGAAGGCGCATGCGGGCTATCTGATCCTGCACAATAGTACCAGCGTCGAGGCGAGCGTTATTGGGACAACGAGCCCGCAATATGAACGTGCGGAGATTCACCTCTCCAGAATTATCGACGGAGTCGCGACGATGACGCGCCAGGACCAGATAACGGTTTCTCCTGGCGGCACGCTCAAAATGGCGCCGGGCGGTTTTCACCTGATGCTGATGAATCCGAAAGCCGCTATTCGGGAAGGAGACACCGTCGGGATCACATTTCATATGGCCACCGGCAAAACACTGTCGTTCACCGCGATGGTCAAAAAGGCGGGCGGCATGTCACATGACAACCATTCCGGCCATAAACATGACGACCAACCCATCCATAAAATGAACTGAAGAATGGCCCGTCCCCTGCTCCTCTCGCTGGCCGTTTCCATGTTCTGGCCAATCGTATCGGCAGCCGACATGATCGATACCGAGGGCATGCAGCCCTGGGAATCCTGTGCACTCTGCCACGGTCTGGACGGCGACAGCAGAATGGCGAAATTTCCAAGGCTGGCAGGTCAGCCGGAACGTTACCTCATAAAGCAGCTCGAGGACTTTCGCGCCCGGCGCCGGCGGAACGATGACAGTGTCATGGCCGACAATGCGTCACTTCTCGCGCCGGAAGATATTGCCGTGGTCGCCAGACATTTCAGCACGCAGTCCAATCCGGAGCCTGGCATTGATGAAGCGGATGCCGACACCCCGTTGGGCGAACACCTCTTCCTGCAAGGCGACAGCGCGCGGGACCTGCCCGCCTGCGCCAGTTGCCACGTCAACAGCGCGGATCCGGACCGCTTTCCACATATCACGGCGCAGCATCGCGACTATATCGCCAAACAACTGCGTGACTTCAAGGCCGCCATCCGGACAAACGACCCGAAAGGGGTCATGCAATCGGTAGCCGCGAAACTGGACGACCGGGAGATAGCGGCCATTGCCGCTTATGCCGCCCGCCAGGAACGCCAGAAACGGAGACAACCATGACAGATATTTTTGCAGCAATTCCCCGGGAGGAGCGGGACCCGGCATCCGCCCTATATCTGACTGAAATGCTTGTCGATATTGCAGAGCGGCCGAATTTCCTGGCCCGTCTTTCGGGTGATGAATACCGCCGTGTCCGTGAGGTCGGGCTTGACATCACCGTTCCCGCAAACCGGTCGGTCTTCGCCCAGGGCGATTCGCATGATGGTATTTATGTGATCGAAAGCGGCAGCGTGCGGACCTTTTACCATGGCCCTTCGGGCCGGGAACTGACGCTGGCCTACTGGACCCCGGGTCATTTCGTCGGCGGGCCGGAAATTTTTGGCGGTGGGCACCATATGTGGTCGGCGACGACCATGACGGACAGCCGTTTGCTTTACCTGCGCGGCGCCTCCTTGCAGCGCCTGATGCCCGAAATGCAGGGCCTCGCCGCCGGGCTTGTCGAAGGACTCGTCTTCAAAGGAAAGTGTTATTCCGCTCTCGTACAGATGCTGGGAACCCGCTCCGTCCTGCAACGCCTGGCGCAACTGCTGCTGACACTCTGCGAGTTGGACGGCGCGCAAACACCCGACGGAATACTGATTGACCGGACCCTGACGCATGAAGAGCTCGCCAACATGGTGGGCGCGACCCGCCAATGGGTCACGGCGTCCCTGGACCGGTTCCAGAAACAATCTCTGCTGGAAATCAAAGAGCGAAAGCTGGTCGTCCTGGACCGACACCGCCTGGAACGCCTCGCTGATTGCTGAACATTCTCATCCGGCGCCGGAGTGAATTGCCGAAAATACCTCACGCGATAGGCATCTGAAGCATTCAGACCGGATCGACAGCGGGGCTGCCTTCGAAATATTTCTTGAGCTCCAGCGGCGTCATGGTGACTCCGTTGAGGTCGCCCAGAAAATAATCAAAATAGGCACGCATTTGCCGGAACATCGCATCCCGGTCAGCGATCGACTGGACGTAGGGCGTGCAGCCCGGCATCACTGACGGACTGTGGAGGCTCAGAGAGAAAACCCGGACTCCGTCGTTGAAAAGCCTGCGTGTTAGGGCCTTGAGTTCCGTCAAGGAAAATCCTTCGGGAGACAACCGAACGCGTTGCGACATGCCGCTTGCCGACAGCACGCGGCACGCAATCCGGCCCGGTAGCGGATACTGACTTATATCGCCGTTGATAATGGGCCCGATACACGACAGGGGGCCGATAAAGCCACCTGTCGTGGGCAGGCCCAACAGTTTGCGTTCGCGGCCGAACCAGTAGGGATTTGGGCTCGCACGGCTGAAATCAGGGCCGCCGAAAGATCTGAAATCGAACCCGGCGCCGGAACTAAGGTCGACTTCGAAACCCTCGGCTTCCAGAAGCGATTGGGTGCTGGCACCAATACCGTATCGCCCCGCCTTGAACACTTTGGGCCGCACGCCAACGGCTTCCTGGAACGCTTCCTGGAGGCGCAGAAATTTTTCCCGCTCCAGTTCGGCGCCCAGATTATTGGCGAATGAATTGAAGGCCGTCGTTTTTTCATCGAAAGGCGGATTGACCCAGGCCTGCAGATGCACGCCGAGGCTCGCCTGGCCGTCGTGATAGTATTGCAGGAGTTTCGAAATTGAGAATTCCTGGGATACGACAGGATGATCGACAACGTATTCCGGCTTGATTTCGTATTCGTTGAATATGTCCTGAAGCAGGTGGATCGACTCAAAATGGGTGACGCCCGTGGAGGTCTTGTCAAAATCCTGCGACCAGTCGAATTCCTCTTCGGTATCGATCGCCATTATCAGAATGGGCTGTTTTATTGCCTCGCAATGGAGCACCTCCCCGACCAGTTCCGTATCCCCGGGAAAGGCGTCGCCATGGCAGGGTAATGCCGGAACGGGCATGGTCACGGGTGCACCGTTCAAGGTAGCAGGCTCGCTTGCGGCGGAATGACAGGTGAATTAACCTGGTGCGCTGTCATGAACGACGTCATCCATATGAGTTGCCGGCACATTGGAAAGATAAGAAATACAATGCTGAATATACACAGCAATTATAGACGCTTCTTCCCGCCACATGCCACTGTCTGTTTTTTGCGGGTTCCCATGCAGGCAGGGCAGCAGGACACGGACGGGTAACAACCGGAAATAACAGGAAATTGCTGATATCGGGGGAATCGCATGTCTAGCTGAAATGGCGGAAGGAGCGGGATTCGAACCCGCGTTAGGTTTCCCTAAACACGCTTTCCAAGCGTGCGCCTTAAGCCACTCGGCCACCCTTCCACGACCAAGCCATCCGGCTCGGCGGTGCGGACACTACATTCTTGCTTTCGCCTACGCAAGCCAGTGGTTCCCGCCGTACCCCATGCGTGTTAGGGTACCGCGAATCGCTTAAAACAGGATGGTATTCCGCGTGTCGATACTGCGTTTTTTAGGCCGGCTCTTCGTCGCATTAGCGCTGATCACCCTGTTGTCGGGTATCGCGATCTGGCTGGTCGGCACGAATGTGACTGCGGTTGCGGGGCAGGTCTGGGCGGATGCCAATATCGAGAGCCTGAACCTGATGCAGGTTGTCATTCAGCGACACCTGCATTTTCCGGCGTTATGGGATTCGGTCATCGTCCCACACCTGCTGCTGCGACAGACCTGGGAAGCGATTACGATCCTGTTCGTGCTGTTCCTGCTGCTCGGCGCGCTGTTCCTGCGGCTGGGCCGGCGCCCGCCACGACCCAGCGGCCTGCGGCGTTAAACCGGACGCGTCGTTACCGGTCTTCCATCCGCAGGGCTTCAAGGAAAGCCGATTGCGGGATTTCCACCTGGCCGAACTGGCGCATCCGTTTCTTGCCCTTCTTCTGCTTTTCCAGAAGCTTGCGTTTGCGCGTGATATCGCCGCCATAGCATTTCGCGGTGACGTCCTTGCGCAGCGCGCTGACGGTTTCGCGGGCGATCACCTTGCCGCCGATCGACGCCTGGATGGCAATCTTGAACAGCTGGCGCGGGATCAGCGTTTTCAGCCGCTCGCAGAGCTGCCGGCCGCGGCGTTCCGCCTGTGACTTATGGGTGATCAGCGCCAGCGCATCGACCGGTTCCGTATTCACCAGGATCCCGACCTTGACCAGGTCGCCCTCGCGATATTCCGAGATTTCATAATCGAAGCTGGCATAGCCGCGACTGATCGATTTCAGCCGGTCATAGAAATCGAACACAACCTCGTTCAGCGGCAGCATATAGACAACCATCGCCCGGTCGCCGACATAGGTCAGTTCGACCTGTTCGCCGCGCCGTTCCGTGCAGAGCGACAGAATACCGCCAAGATATTCATCCGGCGCCATGATCGTCGCCTTGATCCAGGGTTCGGCAATCGTGTCGATCCGCATCGGGTCGGGATAATCCGCCGGATTGTGCAGTTCGATCTGTTCGCCATTGGTCAGCCCGATCTTGTAGACGACGGATGGCGCCGTCGTGATCAGGTCGAGATTGAATTCCCGCTCCAGCCGTTCCTGGACGATTTCCAGATGCAGCAGACCGAGGCAGCCGCAGCGGAAGCCGAAGCCCAGCGCCGCGGAGGTTTCCGGTTCGTAATGGAAGCTGGAATCGTTCAGCGCAAGCCGTGACAGGCTTTCGCGCAGGTCATCGTAATCCGCCGCATCGACGGGGAAGAGCCCGCAGAACACCACCGGCACCGAGGGCTTGAAGCCCGCCAGCGCCTTGACCGCCGGCACGCGGTCGTCGGTCAGCGTATCGCCGACCTTGCAATCCGCAACCGACTTGATCGAGGCGGTAATAAAACCAACTTCACCGGGGCCCAGCGTGTCGACCATGACCCCCTTCGGCGTGAAGATGCCCACGCGCTCCACCGGATGGGCGGTACCGGTCGCCATCATGCGGATTCGTTGGCCCTTAGTCAGCCGGCCATCGACGACGCGGATCAGCGCCACGACGCCGAGATAGGCGTCATACCAGCTGTCGACCAGCAGGGCGCGCAGCGGGGCATCCGGATCGCCGGCAGGCGGCGGCAACTGGTGGACCAGCGCTTCCAGCACCTCGTCTACGCCCACGCCCGTCTTGGCCGAAACAGCGATGGAATCGCTGGCATCCAGCCCGATGACATCCTCGATCTGCTGGCGGATCCGGTCCGGTTCCGCCGAGGGCAGGTCGACCTTGTTCAGAACGGTGACGATTTCATGGTCGGCATCCAGCGCCAGATAGACATTCGCCAGCGTCTGCGCCTCGACCCCCTGGCTGGCATCCACCAGCAGGATCGACCCTTCGCAGGCGGCGAGGCTGCGGCTGACCTCATAGGCGAAATCCACATGACCCGGCGTGTCCATCAGGTTGAGGATATAGGTCTCGCCGTCCTTCGCCTTGTATTCCAGGCGGACCGCATGCGCCTTGATGGTGATGCCGCGCTCGCGCTCCAGATCCATGGAATCGAGGAACTGCTCCTTCATCTCGCGCGCCGCCAGCGCCCCGGCCTTCTCGATCAGGCGGTCAGCCAGCGTCGATTTCCCATGGTCGATATGGGCGATGATCGCAAAGTTGCGGATATGGCTCTGGTCAGTCATCAGTTTTATACCGGATACGGCTCATTTCTCGGCGGAACATAAGCGTGGAACGGGTCCGAAGCAATCGCGGAGAACGTTATCGGTTAACGGGGCTGACCGAAGCCCAGCACCGATGCTACGCTGTTCGCCTGGTCCAGTGTAAGAAGCCCTCTGGCGAAGCGATCCATGACCGGTTTCGACATATAGGGACCGCATAGCGTGTTGAATTTTTCTTTAAATTCAATTTCATCTGGGAAATTTCCGGGCTCCCCCCGGGGAACTTCCACGAAGGACTCGTAGGTTTCACCACGCGCCGTAACCCGCGCGACGCCGGCCATATTTGCCGGATAGGCCGCTTCCGCCATGGGGTCAACGATCGTGGACACCAACCGGCCGAGCGCGCGCGTGTCCGGATCGGTCAGGTGTGTGGCGTAATGATCCCAGTTCAGCGTGCCCTCGCGCAGCACGACGGCGGCGCAGAACGGCATGGAGAACTGCCCGTCCACAACGCTCTGCGGATTGCGCTTGTCGTCTTCCGGTTCACCGACGATCTTCCAGCCGGTTTCGGGCAGGCCGATTTCCACCCCTTCAATATCCTCGGCATGGATATCATGCGTCCTTTTCAGCGCCGCCAGCGCGTCCATCGCCGCGTGGGTATAACGACAGGATGGATAGGGCTTTACCGCGAGACGCAGCGTTTCCCATTCTTCGCCCAGCCCTGCGATTGCCTTTGCCGCATCCGCCGCGGGAGCATAGGCCCGCAGGAAACCGCGCTTTCCTTCGATGGCCTCTTTCGGGCCCTTGAAGCCTTCCGCTGCGAGAGTTGCCGCGATCAATCCGTTTTGCGCCGCCTGGCCCACATGCGACCGCTTGGTCCATGCCCCATCGGCCAGAAACTGCAGCGACCCGGCCGCCTGAGACAGTGCGATGCCGAGCGCGCTTTCAATCCCCGCCGCATCGAGGCCGAGCAACCTGCCGGCAGCAACCGTAGCGCCAAACACGCCACAGGTTGCGGTGGGATGGAATCCCCGGTCGTAATGCGCTGCGGGATCCAGCGCGAGGCTCAGGCGGATCTGCACCTCGTAACCAGCCACCAGTGCCGCAATAAAGTCGCGCCCAGATGCGCCGGCCATTTCTGCCGCCGCCATCGCGGCAGGCACGATTGGTGCGGAAGAGTGCAGCGATGCTTCGGCATGGGTGTCGTCGAAATCAAGCGAATGCGCCAGCGTGCCGTTGATCAAAGCGGCAGCGGACGGCGTGTAACGCCGGTTGTCACCGATAACAGTGCAATCGCCACCACCGAACCCCAGACGTTCGGCGGCGGAAATCAGCGATGGGGTCGATTCCGATTCATGCCGCGCCCGCACCATGATTCCCGCAGAATCCAGCACAAGCAACCGTGTGCGCGCGACGACCGCCGCCGGCAGATCCTCGAATCCGATCCCGGCGGCAAATTCTGCAAGTTGCTGCGTCACACCCTCCATCGGGTTATCCCTCCCAGCGCAAAAAAATATGTCCAGATCAACATCCCTATACATTGGTTAACATTGATTGGCATCGCCCTGCACCAACACAATCCGGAACATTCAAAATTCATTGTCATTGATTGGCATCCGCTGACTTCCCGGCAATCGGCAAAACATACATTTATTGGCATTAGTTGGCTTTTCCTGGCATTGCATGACATCGGTTGATTTTGCACCGGGACGATGCAGATGGGGTAGAATAGGAATTTAATGCTGGTATTTCCAATTTCAAGCCCCTGCCGCCATTCGATATAGTCCGCGCAACGGGCACCCGTGCCGCAGAGAATGAAATGTCAGGATGAACATGAAACGGATATCGATGGCCCTGATCACGGCAGTATTTTTCCTTTTCGCCCCCGCGCGCGCCGATATGATGAAAATGAACGGCGTCATTGCGCTATCGGTCAAGGGCGAGGAATGGGCCCTGCATTTACCGGCGGAAGACTGGTCCCTGGCGAAGGAGCAAGCCAAGCCGGACGGCACCGGCGTCTATTATTATCTGGTCAGCAACAGTCGTTCGCTCAATTTCTCCGTGTTTCTGGACAAGACCGAGGCCTGCGATTCGGCAGAATCCTGCCGCGACCATTTCTGGGATACATCGCATCCGGAATACAAAACCGCCCGGGACATTGAACATACCGCCCGCAACGGTTTCGCGGTCAGTACATTCCGGTTTGATCGTATCATGAACATGCCCGCCGCACAGACCAACGTATCCGCCCACGCCTATCGCGAGGGATACTGGATTGATGTCAACCTGTCCCAGGTCGGTGGCAAGCCGCCCCCACTGGCCCCTATCCTGCAATTTCTCGATACACTGAAGGTCCGGTAGCGCGGAACGAAGGGTTGGCCGGTTCCAGGGCCCTGCTTCGCGCTGAGACATGATGCACATCATGGAGTGCCGCAGCCGGCAGCGCGATACTGCACGCTGCAGAATGGAGGCGCGACATGAGCAAAACCGGCAGGCCAATCGACATTCGAACCGCATTA